>NZ_JBHTCV010000003.1:0-117846 GCF_042665635.1 Citricoccus sp. GCM10030269
GAAACCCACCATGACTACCTCCCTCTGTGCCACCCCAGCGGTGGCTCACACCGAGGTTGACACAGAGGGTTAGGGGCCACAATTGGGGCACTTTTGACTATAGATGACGGGGCTGAGGGCCGGACGGCCTTAGAGGTGTGCTGCCAACCGGGACTGCATGACCGCCACGGCCTGCGGATTGGAGTCGATCAGAACGAATCTCCGACCGAGTTCGGCGGCGGCGGCACCGAGGGTTCCGGAACCGGCGAAGAAGTCCAGCACCCAATCGCCCGGGCGGGAGGACGCCGCCACCATGCGGCGCAGCAGGGCCACGGGCTTCTGCGTGGGATAGCCGGTCTTCTCTTTGCCGGTGGGGGAGACGATGGTGTGCCACCAGACGTCGGTCGGGAGTTTGCCGCGGGCCACCTTCTCCGGGGTGACCAGTCCGGGTGCCATGTACGGCTCCCGGTCCACCTCGGCTGAGTCGAACCAGTAGTTCTCCGGGTTCTTCACATACACCAGGACCGTGTCGTGCTTCGCCGGCCATCGTCGCTTGGACCGTCCGCCGAAGTCGTAGGCCCAGATGATCTCATTGAGAAAGCACTCGCGACCGAACACGGCATCCAGCATCACCTTGGCGTAGTGCACCTCGCGATAGTCCAGATGCAGGTACAGCGTCCCATCGTCGGCCAGCAGCCGCCACGCCTCGCGCAGCCGCGGCTCCAGGAACTCCCAATAGTCCGCGAACGCATCGTCGTAAGAGGACAGCGCTCCCTTGATGGTGCGGTAGCTCTGTCCTCCGAAGCCGATGCGGTCGGCATCCTCTTCGGAGGCGCGAACCATGGACAGTTGCTGGCGTCGCTGGGCCCGGCCGGTGTTGAACGGCGGATCCAGGTAGACCATGGTGAAGGACCCGTCCGGCAACGAGGGCAGGACTGAGAGATTCTCAGTGCCCAGCACCAGATTGGGCCCGTCCGGGGCGAAGACTTTCACAGTGAGGGGACGACGTCGTCAGTCGCCGGATTCCTGACTGCCGGACCCGGTGTCACCCTGCACGACGTTGCCGTTCTTGCGACGGGTGCGAGTACGAGAACGGCTCCGTGAACGGCCACCACGCGAGGCGCCGGCGGAGCTGCCAGCGGACGCGCCACCGTCAGCCGATACACGACGACGGCCCTCCGTGTCGCCCTGAGCCTCGACCGAGCCGGCGCGATCTCCGGAATCATTGCGGTCGCTGCGCCCACTGCGCCCACTGGATTTGCCGCCACGGCCGCGGCCCGAGCCGCCCTGACCGGCCTTGCCACTCTTGCCAGCATTGCCGCCGCGTCCGCGGCCGGAACGCTCTCCCCGGCCATCCGACGTCGAGCCCAGGCCGCCGAGATCTTCATACGTCTCGGCCTCGAGTCCCTGAAGCTTCCGCTGCTCTCGCGGCAGCCGACCCTTGGTGCCCTTCGGGATGTTGAGGTCTTCGAAGAGGTGCTTGGAGGAGGAGTAGGTCTCCGGCGGCTCGGGGACCTCCAGCCCGAGGGCCTTGTTGATCAGCGACCAGCGAGGCATGTCCTCCCAGTCCACGAGCGTGACGGCGATGCCCTTGTGACCGGCGCGGCCGGTGCGGCCCACGCGGTGCAGATAGGTCTTCTCGTCCTCGGGACACTGGAAGTTGATCACGTGGGTGACGTCATCCACGTCGATGCCGCGGGCGGCCACGTCGGTGGCGACCAGCACGTCGATCTTGTCACCGCGGAAGGCACGCAGGGCCTGCTCACGGGCTCCCTGACCGAGGTCACCATGAATCGCGCCGGCGGCGAAACCGCGCTTGGCGAGCTCCTCGGAAACCCGGGCTGCGGTGCGCTTGGTGCGGGTGAAGATGATCGTCTTGCCGCGTCCCTCGGCCCGGAGGACGCGGGCGACGAGCTCGTCCTTGTCCATGTGGTGAGCACGGTAGACGAGCTGCCGAATGTCCTTCTTGGTGATGCCCTCGTCCTCCGGATCCGCAGCGCGGATATGGGTGGGCTGAGTCATGTAGCGCCGAGCCATGGCCACCACGGGTCCGGGCATCGTGGCCGAGAACAGCATGGTCTGGCGGACTTCCGGCACGGCGGCGAGCAGGGTCTCCACATCCGGCAGAAAGCCCAGGTCCAGCATCTCGTCGGCCTCGTCGAGGACGACGGTCTTGACGAGTTTGAGATTCAGGTGCCGCTGACGCATCAGGTCGATCAGGCGGCCGGGGGTGCCGACCACGACCTCGACGCCACGCTGCAGCTCCTCGATCTGAGGTTCGTAGGCCCGACCGCCATAGATGGTCGCGATGCGCACCGAGCGCTTGGAAGCGGCCGTGGTGACGTCCTGAGCGACCTGGTTGGCCAGTTCGCGCGTCGGAGCCACGATGAGGGCCTGCGGGGCGCCGGGGGACTCCAGCCGGTCGAAGCCCTCCTCGTCCGGGCCGATCACGCGCTGCAGGACGGGCAGGCCGAAGCCGAGGGTCTTGCCGGTTCCGGTCTTCGCCTGACCGATGATGTCGTGGCCGGACAGGGCGACCGGCAACGTCATGGACTGGATCGGGAAGGGGTGGGTGATGCCCTTCTCCGCCAGGGCCTCGACCATTTCCGCGCGCACGTTGAAGTCGGCGAAGGTCTTCTCGGGCTGCGGCGCGTTGGCCTCCGAGATGTCGATGGTGTCCTCGACATCGATGACCTCGATGGAGGAGGTGGCCATGTCTTCGGGTTCGACGTCGTGGTCGGCTGTGATCTTCTGTTCAGGAGTCATGGGGTTTCGGTCCCGTCATTCGGGCACGGTGTCCCGGTGCGATGGCACTGAGTCAGTGCGCTCTGACGGCCCGCCCACTCGAGCTGGGGCCGCGCATCGGCCGGACGCCGTGCGTCCATGGTGGAGCCGATCGCGGGAGGTGCGGGACGTCCATCCGACGGGGAGTCCCGGGAGCCGGGCGTGATGCCGGATCCGAAAATTCAGATCACCAAGGTGAACGCAGATAATCAGTGCGACCGGTCATCCTTGATGCGTCTAGTCTACCCTCAGCTGCCCGGAGTCGGGACGAAGCCCACCGGACGGGGGGTCTCGGTGCCGATCTCGACGTAGCCGATGGTCGCCGAGGGGACGAGGACCAACCGGCCCTTGGTGTCCTTGAGGCGCAACGGGCCGCCGTCGGCCAGGGCGTCGGAGACCAGGCGTGCCACGTCTTCATTGGTGGCATCCGACTCGATGACGACTTCGCGGTTGACGTTCTGTACACCAATGCGGATTTCCATGCCTGTCTCCTTCAGCTGGTCACGGTGCCGGGACCGATGATGGCCCCGGAATGCTCCGACAGCAGACTAGGCGATCATGGACGGCGGCGGTGAGGGTGTGACGGACTTTGGCCACGGGCGTAACGCGGAACGGCGCCGGGCACCTGCCGATGGGAACGGTCCGATGACTACTGCTCTTTGGGAAAGCGACTGATGCCCCGCCAGGCCAGGCGGAAGGTCAGGTCGGCGGCGGTGTCCAACTCGGGACGATCGGCGTCACCGGCACGGCTGGCCCAGTGGCGTGCGGAGGACTGCACGACTCCGGTCAGTCCGTAGCCGAGCAGCAGCGCCTCTTCGTCGGAGAGTGTGGTGTCCGCGGCGATGACCTCGGCGATGTCTGCGGCGAAGCGATGATCCAACTGCTCCATCCGTGCGGCGACCTCGGGGTCGTTGTTCAGTCCGGAGTCGAACAACAGGCGATACGCGCGGTCGGGGCTGTCCATGAACTGGAAGTACGACCGGACGGTGGCCAAGACGCGAGCCTTGTTGTCCGTCGTGGAGGCCAGGGCCTCGGAGACGGCGCTGCCCAACAAGGTGACCTGGGTGTCCATCAGGTCCAGGAAGAGTTCGTGCTTGCCGGGAAAATGCTGGTACAGCACCGGTTTGGAGACCGAGGCGGCGACCGCGATGTCGTCCATGGACGTGGCGTGATAGCCGTTCTCGACGAACACCTGCAGAGCGGCGTCCCGCAATTGCTTGCGGCGCTCCTCGCGGGGCAGCCTGGACTGGCGCACAGGGGAGATGCTCACGATGAGGCCTTTCTGAGAGACCTGCCTGCCGGCAGGCGGTGCAGGCCAGTCTACCGGCCGGTACCGCAACTCCGAGGAGCGTCCCTCAGGCGGTACGGGCTTCTCCGGTTTCGCCGTCGTCCGGCACCGAGCCGACGTGGCTGACCGCGTCGGGGGCCGTCCCGACGTCGGCTGGGCACGATGCGCTCTCGGCCTCCGAGGCGGGGGCCGCCACGTTCAGCCCGAACAGGATCTGCAGCGCGTTCTCGTACTCGTCGAGCCGGCCCTCCGCGGCCAGCTCCTTGGCGCGCATGGTGGGCTCATGGAGCATCTGGCGAACCATGCGGCGCAAGGCGAACTCGACCTCGTCGGCGGCGGCCGTGCAGCCGTGACGCTGGCGGACTCGTTCCATCTCGGTCTCCAAGACCTGATGGGTGTGTCGGCGCAACGCGACGATCGCCTCATTGGCGCTGCGGGCCTTGCGCTCCTGCAGGAACCCGGTGACCGCCTCGTCGACCAGGCGTGCCGCTTCTTCCAGGGCCGCCTGTTGGCCGTCCGGAGCGGCCATCTTCACCGATTCCAGCGTGATCAGGTCCACGCCGGGCAGATCGGCGATGGCCGGGTCGAAGTCATGCCCCAAAGCGAGATCGAGGACGGTCAACCGGGACTCGGCGCCGTCCCGAAGGTGCTCGAGAGCCTCCGCCGTGAGACGTCGATCGCCTCCCGAGCAGCCGATGAGAACATCGGCTTCGGCGATGGCGCCGTGGACTTTCTCGCCGCCGAGGGCCATGGCCCAGCCGCCGCGGTCGGCGACGAAGGCCTCGGCGCGTCCGGAGGCAGAATGCACGCCGACGTTGACGGCCCCGCGATCGGCCAACTGGGCCAGCGTGGTGCCCGCGTAGGCGCCGGTGCCGACCAGCAGGATGTTGGCCTGTTCCCAGAATCGGCGGGCCTCGGCCTCAGACGTTCCGGCCCGCAGATCCGTGGCCAGGTCGAGGGCGACGGAGACGATCGACCGTCCAGCGGCTCCCAGAGCCGTGCGGGTTCCGACGTCCTTGGCGGTACGGGTGGCCGATTCGAAGAGCTGAACGAGGGGGCCGGTGGCGATGCCGGACTCTTGAGCCGAGCCCAGGGCGCGACGAACCTGGCCGGCAATCTCCCGTTCGCCGACCACGGCGGACTGCAGTCCCGATCCGACCTCGAAGAGGTGCCGGACGGCGGCGTCACCGGAGAGCGTGGTGAAGGAAGAGGCGACGGTGTCGGAGGACAGACCCGAACCCCGGGCCACGGCCTCCAGCAGGTCGGTCCGGGCCTGGTGAATCGAGGCCTCGTCGGCGGCTTCGGCGTAGATCTCCACGCGGTTGCAGGTGGACAGCACCACGGCGCCGCTGCTGGCGGAATCGGGGATGGCGGAGACGACCTCGTCGGTGCCGTTGCTCAGGTGCGCCACCGTGTCGAGGCCAAGATCGGTGTGCGAGGCAACCAGGGAAAACAGAACCACAATGCACAGGATTCTAGACCCTCGGGCGCTGAAGGCACGAACCCCTGGGGCGTGAATGGGAGAATAGTGAGCATGTCCACACCCTTGCCCGGCATGACCTTGCCTGCCGACCACCCGCTGGTCACGACCGACCCGTCTCGATCCACTGCCGCCTCGCCGCTGATCGCCGCCTACCGGGGGGAGACTACTTCGCGGACCCCGGTGTGGTTCATGCGCCAGGCCGGACGGTCCCTGCCCGAGTACCGGCGGGCTCGCGAGGGCACCGGAATGCTTGAGGCGTGTCTGACACCGGCGCTAGCCGCAGAGATCACGCTGCAACCGGTTCGGCGCCATGACGTGGACGCGGGCATCTTCTTCTCGGACATCGTGGTTCCCCTGAAACTCGCCGGTGTGGACGTGGACATCGTTCCCGGCACCGGCCCCGTGCTCGGTTCGACCGTGCGCACGGCGGCCGATGTGGCGGCGCTGCCGCAACTGACCGAGGAGGCCCTCGAGCGGATCCGCGAGGCGGTGCGGCTGACCGTCGCGGAACTGGGGTCGACGCCATTGATCGGCTTCGCCGGTGCGCCGTTCACCGTGGCGGCCTACATGGTCGAAGGTGGGCCTTCCCGCGATCATCTCGGTCCCCGCACCATGATGCACGCGGACCCGGAGACCTGGGACGCCCTGGCCACGTGGGCGGCCGACGCCGCCGGGCGGTTTCTCCGCGCGCAGATCGAGGCCGGAGCCTCCGCCGGGCAGCTCTTCGACTCCTGGGCCGGATCGCTGTCCCTGAGCGACTACGAACGGTACGTCCAACCGTATTCGGCCCGTGCGCTCTCCCACCTCGCATCCGAGGTCCCCTCTGGCGTCCAGCAGGCGCCGCTGGTCCACTTCGGCACCGGTACCTCGGAGATCCTTCCCGCCATGCGCGACGCCGGCGCGAGCGTCGTCGGCGTCGACTACCGCCTTCCGCTTGGTGAGGCCGACCGGCGCTTGGCGAAGTCGCCCGGACCGGACGGCCGCGGCGCCGTTCCGCTGCAGGGCAACATCGACCCGGCGCTGCTTGCGGCCCCCTGGGAGATTCTCGAGGCGCACGTGCGTGAGGTGGTCGACGCCGGACGCGCTGCCCCGGGGCACGTGGTCAACCTCGGTCACGGGGTCCCCCCGACCACTGACCCGGACGTCCTGACGCGCGTCGTCGAGCTGGTCCACAGCATCCAGCCGTGACCGAGGGGACCGCTTCGCCACCAGCGGCCACGGGGGGCACCACTGCCGTCGTCATCGGTGGGGGCATCGCCGGACTGCTGGCCGCGTGGGAACTGACCCGCAGCGGTCACCGGGTCACGCTCGTGGAGGCGCGAGAGCACCTCGGTGGGTCCGTGTCCGCGCGTTCCATTCGGAGTCCGGAGGGGCGGGACATCGCCCTCGACGCCGGCGCGGAGTCCTTCGCCGTTCGCACCCCGGCCGTGCGCGCGCTCATCGAGGAGCTGGGCCTGGGATCCGCCGTCGTCGAGCCGAATCCGGCCGGTTCCTGGCTGTTCCTGGGCGATCGGGCCGTGAAGGCCCCCCGGCTGGGCATCCTGGGCATTCCGGGAGACCTGGACGCTCCCGAAGTCTCCGACGCCCTCGGTGCCGAGGCGATGACGCGCGCTCGGCGGGACGTGGACGCCCCGGCCGCATCGCTCGCCGTCTGGAGGCAGGCCCTGCACGACGGCGGACCGGTCACCGTGGCCAGCATCGTCCGGGACCGCATGGGCGAGGGTGTGCTGCGTACCTTGGTGGCGCCCGTCGTCGGCGGAGTGCATTCGGCCGATCCGGACGACGTGGACGTGCGCACCGTCGCTCCCGGACTGTTGGAGGCGCTCGTTGCCGAGGGATCCCTCTCCCGGGCCGTCCGCGCTCGCCGTGCCGCCGCCCCGCCCGGAGCCGCCGTCGCCTCGCTCCGGGGCGGAATGCACACACTCACCGCTGCCCTGATCGAGGCGCTGCGCGGGGCCGGGGCGCGACTGCTGACCGGGACCGAGGCCGTGTCACTGTCTCGAGAGGGCCGGCGCTGGACCGTGACGCTGGCCGGGGCCGGGGCCGGGGACGGGGGAGCGGCCACATCACTGCCCGCGGACCGCGTCGTGGTCGCCACCGACGGGCCGCGCGCGTGGGACCTCCTGGCCCCGGTCTCGAACGGGGCACTGACCGCCGCGGACCGACCGGAGGAGGGCGCCGGCGTCGCGCTCGTGACTCTGGTGGTGAAGGCGCCGGGACTGGACGCTCATCCTCGGGGGACGGGTCTGCTCGTCTCGCCGGACGTGAGCCACGAGGTGGTGGGCGCCAAGGCTCTGACGCATGTCACCGCCAAGTGGGGCTGGGTCCGCGAGGAGTTGCCGGCCCACCATCATGTGCTGCGACTCTCGTACGGCCGAGTCACCGACGCCCCTGACTCTGCGGCACCGGGATATCGCACGCCGGCGGACACGTTGCGCCGGCAGGGGTTCGAGGACGCCTCGAGGCTGACAGGAGTGGATCTGACGGGTGCCGGCGCCGGTAGCGTGGTGGAGCCTCTCGTGGTTCGCTGGAAATCCGCCCTTCCCGCTGCGACGACGGAGCATCGCGAGAGGGTCCGTGTCATGCGAACCTGGCTGGAGAACGAGAACGGACTCGACGCCCTCGGGGCGTGGCTGGCGGGGACGGGGCTTGCCGCCGTGGTGGCCGATGTCCGGCAGCGGATGGCCCGTGGATCGGCAGTGGACGGCCGTGAAGGGTAGGCTGGACCCGCTCGTTCTACCGCTTGTAGAAGCTGGCGGTGGACACTGAACTACGTGGCACCACAGGAGTTGTGACGATGACCGAGAACCCTTCACCAGGCGATGCCGCCGCTCGCACCACGGAAGCGGAGGGTAACGACCGCGTCGATTGGTTCACTACCTATACCGTCTTTGCCCGTGGAAGCGGCGGTTACGGCGCCGGTGCGCACACCGAGGCCGAACGACAGCGCGCGGTCGACCAGTTCGATTCGGTCGTCGCGACCCTGGCGGAAAAGGGCGTGACCGTCCGAGGCACCTACGACGTCTCGGGTCTGCGGGCCGACGCGGACATCATGGTGTGGATGTACGGTCATGTGGCCGAGGACCTTCAGTCGGCCATTCGGTCCCTGCGCCGCACCGAACTCCTCGCCGGCACCTCGATCGTGCTGTCCGCCATGGGCTCGGACCGGATGGCCGAGTTCTCCAAGGACCACGTCCCGGCGTTCGCCATGGGGCGCAAGCCGCTGAAGTGGCTCTGCTTCTATCCGTTCGTCCGCTCCTACGACTGGTATCTCCTCGATCCGGCGGAGCGCGGGCGGATGCTCAAGGAACACGGCCAGCTGGGCCGGGAGTTCCCGATGGTCTGGGCCAACACCACCAGTGCCTTCGGCCTGAACGACTGGGAGTGGCTGCTCGGCCTGGAGGCGCCGGAGCTGAACAACCTGGTGGACATGATGCGGCATCTGCGGAACAACGAGACCCGACTGCACGTGCGTGAAGAGGTCCCGTTCTACACCGGACGGTTCATCACCACCGACGAGATGGCGGAGGTGCTGGCATGACCTCGAGCACCGGTACGGACACTGGTACGGCCGACGAGACGGACACCGAGTACGACGCCGTGCTGCTCGCCTCCTTCGGCGGCCCCGAAGGCCAGGACGACGTCCTTCCGTTCTTGCGCAATGTGACCGCGGGCCGAGGCATTCCCGACGAGCGCCTCGAAGAGGTGGCCACGCACTACCGGGCCAACGGCGGCGTCAGCCCGATCAATGACCAGAATCGTGCCCTGCTGGCCGCCCTCGAGGGCGAGCTGACGAGCCGGGGGATCGAAGCGCCGGTCTACTGGGGCAATCGCAACTGGGAGCCGTACATCCCGCAGGCCCTCGAACGGCTCCATGCCGACGGCCATCGACGTGTCCTGACCATCGCCACCTCCGCCTATTCCTGCTATTCCTCGTGCCGGCAGTACCGCGAGGATCTGGGCATGGCCCTGCGGTCCACCGGCCTGGAGGGTGAGCTCGGAGTCGACAAGGTCCGCCAGTACTTCAACCACCCCGGTTTCATCGAGCCGTTCGCCGAGGGTCTGCAGGCGGGCCTGGCTGAGATCCGTGCCGAACTGGCCGCTGAGGGCCGGGCAGAGGGCCGGCTGCACATCTTCTTCGCCACCCACTCGATTCCCACCTCCGACGCGGCCGCAGCGGGTCCGCGTCCGTTGGCGGCTGAGCTGCAGGAGCAGACCGGGATGGCCCCGGGTGAGGGCAACGGTGCCGATGTCTACTCGGCCCAGCATCTGGATGTGGCCCGCGAAGTCCTGCGCCGGGTTCCGGAGGCCGAGGGGCTGGACTGGTCTCTCGTCTACCAGTCGCGATCGGGTCCTCCTCACGTGCCCTGGCTCGAGCCGGACATCAACGACGCGATGACGGAGCTGGCCTCCTCGGGAGCCGGCGCGGGGGAGAACCAGCTTGCTGGTGTGCTCGTGGTGCCTCTGGGCTTCGTGTCCGACCACATGGAAGTCGTGTGGGACCTGGACACCGAGGCTCGCCAGACCGCCCAGAGCCTGGGTCTGGCGTTTCGCCGCACTCCCACGCCCGGGACGCATCCCACGTTCGTCTCGGGACTGGTGGACCTGATCGAAGAGCGGATGGGTCGCCGACCCGGCCGAGCCGCCGTTGGTTGCTTCGGCGCCTGGTACGACGTCTGTGCCCCGAACTGCTGTTTGAAGGTCATGCGCGACGGCACCGTCCGTCCCACCGTGGCCGGTGAGGACTCCGACGTGAAGGCTCCGACACGATGACCGACACCTTCAGCGTGGGAACCCGCGGCTCCCAGTTGGCGCGAACCCAGACCCTCACCGTGGCCGATGCCCTGGCGGCCTCTTCGGGGCTGGAGCCCCGCTTGGAGGTCATTCGGACTGAAGGCGATGTCACCACCGCTTCCCTGGCCGCCCTCGGAGGAACCGGGGTCTTCGCCTCGGCACTGCGCGCCGCTGTGTTGGACGGCCGCGCCGATCTGGCCGTGCACTCACTCAAGGATCTGCCCTCGGCCCAACCGGAACACCTGGTCATCGCGGCCGTCCCGGAGCGGGTGGACGTGCGCGACGCCCTCTGCGCCCGCGACGGACTGCGACTCGCAGAGCTGCCGGAGGGCGCCACGGTCGGCACTGGTTCTCCCCGACGGGTCGCACAGTTGAAGGCGGTGCGGCCGGATCTGCGCGTGGTGGACATCCGCGGCAATGTGCAGACGCGCCTGGCCCGGGTTCCCGGACTCGAACAGCATGACGACCATGCCCCGGCCGCTGCCGGCTCGCCGCGTGGCGACCTGGACGCCGTCGTGCTGGCCTGTGCCGGACTCGACCGGATCGGGATGGACTGGGCCATTACCGAGCGGCTGGCCCCCACCGTCATGATGCCGGCACCGGGTCAGGGCGCGCTGGCCGTCGAATGCCTCCCGGCCACCGCACGGGGAGCACGCGGAGGCGTCGAGGGAGACCGACTGGCGCGGGCGCTGGCCGACTATGACGACGCCGTCACCCGGCTGCAGATTACGGCCGAACGAGCGCTGCTCGAGCGGCTGGAGGCCGGTTGTGCCGCACCCATCGGCGCCTTGGCACGGGTGGAGAGCGAGCCCGATCGCCTGGTGCTGGATGCCGTGGTCGCGGCCACGGACGGCAGCCGGCTACTGCGCGAACACGGGTCCGTGGAGCTGCCGGCCATCCGGGTACGCCGCGGTGACGGCGCTCCGGACGTCGAGACCCTCGCCCTGGCCCGCCAACTCGGGATCGATGTGGCCGAAGCCCTGGTGGCCGGTGGCGCCGGCCTGTTGCCCGACCACCTGTGATGTCGGCCGGCAGGCGAGTGATCCTGACGCGCCAACCGGCGCAGTCGGGCGCTGTGGAAGCTGCACTGGCGAAGGCCGGGTACGAGATCGCCTTCCTGCCCTTGACGGATTTCGAGCTGCCCGCCGACGACGGACCGCTCCGTGCTGCCGTCCGGGAGCTGGTGGACGGAGACGTCGCTTGGCTGCTGCTGACCAGTCCCAATGCCGTTCGGGCTCTGGCCCGCATGGGCTGGGACGGCCACGTGGCCGAGGGGGTCCGCGTCGGTGTCACCGGCCCCGGAACGGCTCGCGTGCTCGCCGAGATCGGTGGCACCGTGAATCCGTGGAAGCCCGACGGCGAGGCATCCGCCACCGGGATCCTCGACGAGTTCCCTCGGCCGGCTGAGGAAGCCGGGAAAGCCGGGAAGTCGGGAGCGGCTGGTGCGGAATCCGGGCGCGTGCTGCTGCCCCAGTCTGCCTTGGCGACCGACCAGGTGGCTCAGGGACTGACCAGGCTCGGCTGGGACGTCGAGCGCATCGAGGCCTATCGGACGGTGCCGTACCCGGCGCCTGAGAGTCGGCGACTGCTCGCTGAAGATGCTGCGACGGCGACGGCGACGACGGCGTCGGCGTCGGTGTCGGCTGGGCTCGGGTCGGTGGTGTCGGTCCATGACGTGGCCGGGGCCGACGTCGTGCTGACCAGTCCCAGCGCCGTGCGTGAATTGGTCCGCCGGCGCGGCACGGCGGCGCCGGCGTTGGGAACACGGTGGATCGCCCTGGGACGGCCCACGGCGCAGGCGGCTGAGGACATCGGCCTGGAGCTGGCCGGAGTGGCGGTCACCCCGGACGCCGAGGGGATCCTCGCCGTACTCGCTGACTGAGAACCGGGACACCCGGCGCGGCCGCGCCGCCTAGACTGGAAGACGCTTCCGGCATTCCAACCTGCAGAGGATTCCATGGCTTTCCCCGTCCACCGACCACGCCGTCTTCGCCAGTCCGCCGCCATGCGCCGGTTGGTGGCCGAGATCAGGGTCCATCCGGCTGACCTGATCCTGCCGGTGTTCGTGAAGGAGGGCGCCGATGAGCCGGTTCCGCTGCAATCGATGCCGGGCGTCGTCCAGCACACGCGGGACTCGCTGAAACGGGCCGCCGCTGAGGCGGCGGAGCTCGGGCTCGGCGGCATCATGCTCTTCGGAGTCCCGGAGACCCGCGATGCCGTGGGCTCCGCGTCGCTCGATCCGGACGGGGTGCTCAACGATGGCATCCGGGCCGTCAAAGAGGAGGTCGGCGACTCCATCGTCGTGATGTCAGACCTCTGCCTGGACGAATTCACCGACCATGGTCATTGCGGACTGCTCACGCCCCAAGGAGCAGTAGACAATGACGCCACCCTGGAGGTCTACGGGAAGATGGGCGTGGCCCAGGCCGAGGCCGGGGCCGACGTCGTGGGTCCCTCGGGGATGATGGACGGCCAGGTGGCCGTGATCCGCCAGGCCATGGACGACGCCGGCCATCAGGACACGGCGATCCTCGCCTACGCGGCCAAGTACTCGTCCGCCTTCTACGGGCCGTTCCGTGAAGCCGTGGACTCTCAGCTGCAGGGCGACCGCAAGACGTATCAGATGGACCCGGCCAATCGCCGCGAAGCCCTGCACGAGGTGGCCCTGGATCTCGACGAGGGTGCCGACATGGTCATGGTCAAGCCGGCCATGAGCTACCTGGACATCCTCCGGGACGTCGCCGAGACGGCTGATGTCCCGGTCTCCGCGTACCAGATTTCGGGGGAGTACGCGATGATCGAGGCCGCCGCCGCCAACGGCTGGATCAACCGGGACCAGGCCATCGCCGAGTCCGTGCTGTCCATCCGCCGGGCCGGGGCCGACACCGTGCTGACGTACTGGGCCAGTGAACTGGCCCGCTGGCTCCAGGAAGGCCGATTCTCATGACCACCACCAACACCAACGCGTCCTTGTACGAGGCCGCCCGTGCCGTCATTCCCGGCGGCGTCAACTCCCCGGTCCGCGCGTTCGGCTCCGTGGGCGGCGACCCGGTGACCATGGTCAAGGCGGCCGGGCCCTACCTGACCGATGCCGAGGGCCGCGAGTATGTGGACCTGGTGTGCTCGTGGGGTCCGATGCTGCTGGGACACAACCATCCTGCCGTCGTGGACGCCGTGCACCGTGCGGTCGATGCAGGCCTCTCCTTCGGCACGTCGACTCCGGACGAGCTGCGGCTTGCTGAACTCATCGCCAGCCGGGTCCCGGTGGACCGGGTGCGCATGGTGTCCACCGGCACCGAGGCCACCATGACGGCCATCCGTCTGGCGCGCGGGGCCACCGGGCGGAATCTGATCGTGAAGTTCGCCGGTTGCTACCACGGCCACTCGGACGGGTTGCTCGCGGCCGCAGGATCCGGAGTCGCCACCCAGGCGTTGCCCGGTTCCGCCGGCGTCACGGTCGCCCAGGCCGCCGAGACGCTGGTGTTGCCCTACAACGATCGAGCCGCGTTGGAGGAGACTTTCGCCACTCGTGGTCAGGACATCGCCGCCGTCATCACCGAGGCCGCGCCGTGCAACATGGGCGTGGTCGCTCCTGAGCAGGGCTTCAACGCGTTCCTGCGCCAGATCACCGAGCGTCACGGCGCGCTGTTGATCTGGGACGAGGTCCTCACCGGATTCCGCGCCTCGGACACCGGCTACTGGGGACTGTCCGGACGGCCCGAGGGATGGACGCCGGATCTGTGGGCCTTCGGCAAGATCATCGGCGGTGGACTGCCCACCGCCGCCGTCGCCGGTCGGGCCGAGGTCATGGACCTGCTTGCCCCGCTGGGACCCGTGTACCAGGCCGGCACCCTCTCCGGAAACCCGGTGGCGATGGCCGCTGGACTGGCGACTCTGCAGAACGCCACGGAGGAGGTCTACACCACCTTGACGCGCCGCTCGATCGAGCTGGAGGAGATGCTCGTGGAGGCGCTGACCGCCGCCGGGGTGGATCATTCGATCCAGCGCGCGGGCACCTTGTTCTCGATGTCTTTCGGCACCTCTGAACACGGCGTGCGCAACTATGCCGACGCCCAGGGCCAGGAGTCGTACCGCTACGTGCCCTTCTTCCACGCGATGCTCGAGCGCGGGGTCTACCTACCGCCGAGTGTCTTCGAAGCCTGGTTCGTCTCCTCCGCGCACGACGATGCCGCCATGCAACGCATCGCTGAGGCCTTGCCGTATGCGGCCCGGGCGGCGGCAGCGGCGCAACCTGCGCCGTAGGCATGTCCTACCGTCCTTGGACCGGCCAATCACCGTTGATCACGGCGGAGGGATCCTTGCGGCGCAGATAGTCCTGGAAGCTGGCCGCCTGTTCGGCCTTCCAGCGCACCTGCAGGGCATGCAACTGGGCCATCTGCACTTGCAGGGCGGCGTACTTCAGCGCGAGTCGGTCTGCCACGCCGACGGCGGCGAGCGAGTCTGCCGCGGAGGTGTGCGCGTCCAGCAGGGGGACCTGATAGAAGGCGCAGACGTCCGTCAGAGTTCGCTTGCCCTTGCGGTATTTGTCGACCTGCTTGTCGATGACGTACGGATCGATGATCCATTGGTTTTGCAGTGGTTCGAGTCCGCGGCGAGCCAGTTCTCGGTCCATCACCGTGAAGTCGTAACAGGCGTTGAAGGCGATGACCGGAATCCCGGCATCGAAGAAGTCGCGCAGGGTGTCGGCGATCTCGATGATTGCGACGTCAGCGGGCATGCCCTCGGCGCGAGCCCTCTCGGTGGTCACACCGTGGACCGCCGCGGATTCCTCGGGAATCGGGATACCCGGGTCCACGAGCCATTCGTACTCGGCGGCGAGGGTGCCGTGCGGATCGACCACCACCAGTGACGCGGTGACCACCCGGGCCTCCTCCGGATCCCGGCCGGTCGTCTCGAGGTCGAAGCCGACGCGGATCTGCTGATGCCACGGGAAGACTTCGGCCCCGATCGTCTCGGCGGCGTCAACAGCTGCGGCTGTGGATACTGGAACATCGCTCACGCCAATACGGTACCGCCGCCTCCAGACGGACGGTACCGGTGGCGCCGCGTCGTTGTGGACGGATCCGGCAGAATGGTGACGTGTGGAGGAGAGCGTGGAACAGAGCACCGAACTGCCGCCCGGGCCCTACGAATTGTCCGAGGCTCTCGTGCTCACGGCCCAATTCGTTCCCCGGGGCCGAGCGATCAGTTATGGGGGACTGGCCGAGTTGCTGGGCGTCGGCGGACCCCGCCAGGCTGGCCGGGCGATGTCCGCCGCTCCTGAGGGAACCCCCTGGTGGCGGATCGTGCGCGCTGATGGCTCCCTGCCGACGTCGTTGTCCCGGCGCGCCGCGACCCACTACCGGGACGAAGGCACCCCGGTGAAGACCTCGCCGTCCGGACCCGACGGCGGCGACGGCCTCCGCGTGGACCTGGTGCGGGCCCGGTGGGAGCCGGACGAGGACACACTCGCGGTGGTGCATCGTCTGCGGGCTGAGGTGAGAACGGTTGGCCCTATCGTGTCCGGCCCTGCTGATTGAATGAGGATATGCCCCCAGAAGCATCGCAGGAGCGCCTTCGCCTGACCGCGCCGCGGCCCGCACGGACGAACGGATTTCATCCCGACGCCGACCAGCAACGGGTCCTGGACCTGGAACCGGGACATGGTGCCGTTGTGGTGCTCGGCGGCCCCGGCACCGGACGAAGCTCGCTGGCCGTCGAGTATGCCGCGCGACGGATCGAGGCCGGTCTGGACCCGGCCCAGATACTCGTGCTGGCCTCCACGCGCCAGGCTTCGGCACGGCTGCGTGACGCCCTGTCGGTGCGATTGGACGCCGCCGGACGGGGGACCCGCGCCGCCACTCCTGTGCGCACCTGGGCCGCCTATGCCTTCGACCTGATCCGCCGGGCGCGGACGGCCGGATTCCTGCCCACGGTCCAGCGGACCCCGCGGTTGCTCTCGGGAGCGGAACAGGACACGGTGATCGCCGAGCTGCTCGAATCGTATGCGCATGGCGAGCGCGAGGGTCCCGACTGGCCCGCAGACCTGCAGGAGGCCGTCACCACGCGCGGTTTCCGCAAGGAGGTCCGCGAACTGATCGACCGGACCAGCGAGTACGGGGTCGAGCCGGGGACGCTGGAGGACCTGGGGGAGCAGTATGGCCGCCGGGAATGGACCGCCGCCGCTGCTCTGCTGCAGGACTACCGCGACCGGCTGGATCTCGGCATGTCGGAAGCCTTCGATCCCGCAGGGCTCATCACGGCAGCCGCCCGGCTGTTGGAGGAGAACCCTGACCTGCTGGCCGCGGAGCGGGCCGCGCTGCCCGTTGTGGTGGTTGACGACCTTCACGAGGCCAGTCCCGCCGTTCACCGGCTGCTCCGACTCCTCGGCACCGGCCAGGACGTCGTCGCCACCGCCAGCCCGGACACCGTGGTGCAGGGATTCCGCGGGGCCCGCCCCGACCTGGTCCGCGAGTACCCGCACTCCCTGGCCACCCGCGACCGGCCCGGTCAGACCCTGTTCCTCACGGCCAACCACCGGATGACCGCCGGCATCCTCACGGCCTTTCAGCGCGTGGCCCGCCGCCTTCCCGCACTGCCGGGAACTCTCGAGCTGCGCCAGGAACTGTCTCCGGTTCCGGCCGACGACCCCGACTCCGCCTCTGACCACAGCACCTCCTTGCTGCAGGGAGCGACGGCTCACCTCGTCGCCTCGTCCCCGCACGAACAATTGCTGGTCCTGCAGCAACTGTTGCATCTGCACCACCGGGGTGGGATTCCGCTGGGGCAGATGGCCGTGATCGCCCGCTCCGGCCCGATCGTGACCGAACTGGGGCGCTATTTGGAGGCGGAGGGTCTCCCCGTCAACCGGTCCGTCTCCGACACCGTGCTCAAGACCGAGCCGGCGGTGACGCCCCTGTTGGCGCTGATGCGAATCGTTTCCGCGCCGGCCGGGTCGGCCGACGCGACCCTGGATATCGACCGGGCGCTGTGGCTGGCCGGCGGCAGCTATGGTGGCGCCACCGCGCTGCACCTGCGCCAGTTGCGGCAACGACTGCTCCGAGACGAACGGGCCCGCGGCGGAGCCACGCCGAGCAACGAGCTGCTGCTGGCCGCCTTCGAGGAACCTGAACGGCTAGACGAGTACGCCTTCTTCGCCGCGGGCGTTCAACGCATCGGGCGCATGATCGTCGCCGGTCGCCGTGCGGCTGCCGACCCTGCGGCGACGGCTGAGACCGTGCTGTGGGCGCTGTGGAGCGCCTCGGACCGCCCCGCTCGATGGGAGCAGGAGGCGGTGACCGGCACGGGACCCTCAGCTCGCCGCGCCGATGGCGATCTGGACGCCGTCGTCGCCCTGTTCCAAGCTGCCGAGCGTTACGTCGATCAGTTTCCGGGTGCCTCCCCGTTGGCTTTCGTTGACTACATGGAGGCCCAGGACCTGCCGATGGACACCCTGGCGTGGAGCGCTCAACGGGAGGGATCGGTCTCCGTGCTGACGCCGGCGGCAGCCGCCGGACAGGAATGGGACGTCGTCATCATCGCCGGACTGCAGGACGGGATCTGGCCCAATACCCGCTTGCGGGGCCAACTGCTGGGGGCCGCCGACCTCGCTGACGTGGTCCAGGGCAGAACCACGCGGATGGATCACCGGTCTCGACTGGCCGAGGTGCGCCAGGATGAACTGCGTAGTTTCGCCACGGCCGTCTCCCGGGCCCGGCGCCGGGTCATCGGGATCGCCGTCTCCTCGGCCGATGACCAACCCAGTGATTTCCTCGATCTTCTGGACCCCTGGCGTGACCTGGTCCATCAGCGCCCCCTGACCGACGTCCCGCGGCCCATCACGGCCGGGGCACTCGTCGCCGGCCTGCGGCGAGAGCTCGAGGACGGGTCCGGCAGCGACGGCAGTGTGAACGCGGCCGCATCGGCGTTGGCTCGGCTGGCGGGTGCAGGGATCCGCGGCGCCGCGCCGGAGGACTGGTGGGGACTGCTGTCGCTGTCCACAGAGGCGCCCCTGGCCGATCCACGGCAGGAACCGGTGCCGGTCTCGCCGTCGCGGGTGGAGATAGCGCTGAAGGCACCGCTGAACTGGTTCATTTATCAGGCGGGTGGACAACCGGGGGCCACCCAGGCTCAGTCCCTCGGGACGCTCGTCCACGCCGTGGCGGAGACCTATCCGGACGGACCGGCGGAGGTGCTCTTCCAGGAGCTCGAACGCCGGTTGCCGGACTGGGGGCTGGAACCCGGTTGGGAAACGGACAAACTGGTTCAGCGGGCCACCCGGATGCTGTCCCACTTTGCCGAATACGTCCGCGTGATGGGCCGAGACGGACGGAGCCGAGTCGCTCAGGAGTTTCGATTCCATCAGGAACTGGACCGTGATGGCTTCCGGGTGCAGGTCAATGGCAGCATCGACCGGCTCGAACGAGACGGACAGGGCCGCCCTTTCGTGGTGGATCTCAAGACCGGCAGTCGGATCCCGAAAGAGGAGGACGTCGTTCAGATGCCGCAGCTGGCCGTCTATCAGGCGGCCATCGCCGCCGGAGCGCTTCCGGAGGAGTGGTTCGAGAACCCCACCGATCCTGCCGGCGCGGCCCTGGTGCAACTGGGCACTCCGAATAAGACGGTCAAAGTCCAGGAACAACCGCGTATCGAGCCCGCAGACGCCTGGGCCCTGGACCAGATCTTCACCGCGGCGACCATCATGACCGGCCCGCGGTTCCTGGCCATCCATGGCGGTCCTTCCGGCCCCGCGTGCGCCCTGCCGGCCGTGTGCCCGATCCATAGCGAAGGAAGGCAGACCACCGAATGGCATCGATGACGAGGGGCTTCGAACCCCGCTACACCCCCGAGGAATTGGCCGTGCGCCTCGGCCAGCACGCACCCACTCCGGAACAGTCCAGCGTCATCAGTGCCCCGCTGGAACCGCGGTTGGTCGTGGCCGGCGCGGGTTCCGGGAAGACGGCCACGATGTCCGACCGGGTCATCTGGTTGGTGGCCAATGGACTCGTCGCTCCGGACGAGGTCCTCGGTGTGACCTTCACCAGGAAGGCGGCCGGTGAGCTGGCCCATCGGATCAACCGCAAAATCGATGTCCTGCTGGAGACGGGGCTGGAGATTCCCGACGTCGGCGGTGCTGGTGATGATGGCGGTGCTGGTGGTCATGGCGTCGTGAGCGATGGTTTCGATGGTGAGGCGGCCAGCAGAGCCAGCGTGTCCACTTATCACTCGTACGCCAATACCCTCGTGCAGGACCACGGGATGCGGATCGGGCTGGAGCCGGACACGCAAATGATCGGCGAGGCGCAGTCGTTCCAGTTGGTGTCCCGACTGGTGCGGGCCTACCCGGGAGAGCTCGACTCCGACCAGATCTCCGCGACCACGCTGGTGGGCAGTGTCATCAAGCTCGCCGCGGACTGTTCGGAGCATCTGGTCGAACCGGAGGACGTGGCAGCCTTTCTCGAACGAGAGATCTCTCGGGCCGAGGCCCTGCCGTTCAGCGACAAGGAGCAAGTGGGCAGTACCGCCAAGGTGCGGGACCTGTTCACCATGCTCCGGCTGAGGACCGTGATGTCGCGGCTGGTCGGCGATTACCGCCGAGCCAAGTTGGAGAACGGGGTGATGGATTTCGGGGATCTGGTCCGGTTCGCCGCGAAGATCGCCCAGGAGATCGGGATCGTCGGTGAGATCGAACGCTCCCGGTACCGGGTGGTGCTACTGGACGAGTTCCAGGACACCTCCCATGCCCAGCTGGAGCTCTTCCGGGGGCTGTACGGCAACGGGCATCCGGTCACGGCCGTCGGAGATCCACACCAGTCCATTTATGGCTTCCGTGGGGCCTCAGCGGGACAGCTGTTCTCCTTCCCGCACCTGTTCCCGCGCCTCGACCGGTCCGGGCAGGAAGCCGGGGAGAACCAAGAGGAAAACCAAGGGGAGAACCGATGGGAGCCCGCTCCGGTCAGCTACTTGACCACGGCCTGGCGCAACTCGCTCAATGTGCTCGCGGCGGCGAACACCGTCTCGGGGCCGTTGCGCAGTGAACCCGTGAACGGGATCGAGGTGAAGCCATTGGTGCCCTCGCCCGTCGCGGGTGACGGTGAGGTCCGAGTCTCCTGGTATCGGGACTCCGTCGAAGAGGCTGAGGCCCTCGTTCGGGATCTGATCGCCGTCCCGCAAGGCCGGACCCGCGCCGTGCTCTGCCGCAACCGGAGTCAGTTCCTGCCGCTCATGGACGCGATGGACGCCGCGGACGTCCCGTACGAAGTGCTCGGATTGTCCGGGTTGTTGTCCGTGCCCGAGGTAGCGGATCTGATCGCGGTCCTCCACGTCATCTCCGACCCCCAGCGCTCCGATCACCTGATGCGCATCCTCACCGGGGCCCGCTGGCGGATCGGCACCACCGACCTCATGGCCCTGCAGGACCGGGCCCTCGCGCTGGCTCGCCAGCGCCGGCCGCAGACGGACCGGGACCCCGACGGCGGCGATCTGGCCACCCAGGACACCGCACCGGAAGAGGAAGCGGAATCCTCCTCGCTGATCGAAGCCGTGGACTGGCTGCCCGAGCCGGGATGGACGGGACGGTCCGGACTGGCCCTCAGCGACGAGGGCAGGAGCCGTCTGCAGAAACTCTCCGAGGAACTGCGGTGGCTGTCGAGTCAGGCGGGACTGGAACTGACGGCGCTGGTCCGGCTGGTGGAGAAGACCATCGGCGTGGACATCGAGGTTGCGTCCCGGCCCGGGGCGAACGGCATTGCGGCTCGTCGCCATCTGGACGCCTTCCTCGATGCGGCGCGAGATTTCTCCGCCGGCGAGTTCGGAGAGCACTCAGTCTCTGACCTGACTGCTTTTCTGTCCTGGCTAGAAGCCGCCGAGGAACGCGAGAAGGGCCTCGGCATTCCCGGCGTCGAACCCCGTGACGACGCCGTCCAACTGCTGACCGCGCATGCCTCCAAAGGTCTTGAGTGGGACGTGGTGGCTGTGCCCGGGATGGTGGATTCCGTTTTCCCGGGTGGCAAGGTGGACACCTGGACCGCCAAGACGGCCGGACACCTTCCCTGGGACCTGCGAGGTGACGCCACCGGACTGCCGCAATGGGACCGGGAATGGCCCAACCAGCGCGACTGGGCGGGCCACGCCGTCGGGTGGTGGCTGGCCGGGCAGGCCGACTACCCCGACTCATATCGTGCGCAGGCCGAAGCCCACCATCTGGCTGAGGAACGGCGCTTGGCGTACGTCTCCTTTACCCGAGCCCGTGATCTGCTCCTGGTCAGTGGGAGTCACTGGCGCGGAATCACGAAGAAGCCGGGTGTTCCCTCCCCGTTCCTCTTGGAAGTGGCCGACGGAGCCGGACCGGACGGAGTGGTTCGTGGACCGTGGACTGAACCGGAAGAGGCGGGTGAGGACAACCCGTTCGCCGACCGGGTCACCGCGGCGTGGTGGCCCTTCGACCCCTTGGACGGACCGGAGACCTTCCTGATGGATTCGCGCTTTCCTCACGACCTGGACCGAGCCGAGCCGCTGCCGCCCCGAACCCGACCGCGGAGAGCCGCCCTGGAACGTTCGGCCGCGCGCGTCCACGCAGCCGAACCGCTCGAGGTGCGGAATGATCCCGTGCCAGGCCGGGACGTCGGGACGATGGATCTGGCCCGCCAGGTCCAATGGGTCCTCGATCGTTCACAACCGGTGAATCACCGAGGAGAGATGGTCGAGTTGCCCAGCCATATCAGTGCCTCGGCGTTCGTGGAGATGGCCAACGACCCGGCGTCGTTGGCGCGCCAGCTCCGACGCCCCATGCCTCGACCGCCTGCCCATGCCGCACGGCGCGGAACCGCCTTCCATTCCTGGGTGGAGGACTACTTCGGCCGTACCGGCATGCTCGACTTCGACGATCCGGAAGACTCCGCTGACCACTGGGTGGAGGACGCCCTCGATCTGGAGCCCATGAAGGAGAGCTTCCTGGCCAGCCGATGGGCAGAGAAGGCGCCGGCGTATATCGAGCCGCCCGTCGAGACCACCGTCGGCGGCGTCACGCTACGCGGCCGCATCGACGCCGTGTTCCGCGAAGGCGGATCAGCAGAGGTGCCGAACGACCCTCAGGCCAGGTGGGAACTCGTCGATTGGAAGACCGGCGCTGTTCCTTCGGGCCGGGACTTAGAGATCAAATCCCTGCAGCTGGCGGTGTATCGGCTCGCCTGGTCCCGGCTTCACGGCATCCCCCTGGAGAACATCAGCGCGTGTTTCGTCTACGTCGCCCATGGGACGGAACGGGCCCTGTACAACCTGGCAGGAGCGCAGGAGCTGGAGGAGATCTTGGCTGCGGCGGTGGCCTCGCCGGAGAACTGAACGCCCGTCAGGACGACGAGTCGGATTTGCGGTGGACGTCCAGCTGATGGATCTCGTCCAGGTCCAAGGCCGTCGTCGACGTGTCCTCCGCCGGTGTGTCCTCCGACAGCGTGTCCTCCGCTGGCGTGTCGTCTCCTGAGGGGTCCGCAGGTGGGGTGCCCTCTGCCGCGTCATCTTCCGGCGCGAGGTCTTCTGGTTCGTCTGTCTCGGAATCGGCCGTCTCGGGATCAGCAGTCTCTCGATCAGCGATCTCCCGATCGGTGATGACGACATCGTCGTCGTCAGCGTCGTCTGCGTCGTCTGCGTCAGGAACGACCGCTACCGTCTCGTCAGCGTCAGCGTCGACGTCGCTGTCGGACTCGAGGTGTGGCTCCTCCGCTGTCGGAACGGACCGTGGTCCAGGGATGGTCGCGCTGATCTCCTGGCCTCCGTGGGATTCCACATCGTCCTGCAGCTCGTGCAGCATGGCCTCGGCCTCTGCGGCCATCTCCTCGTCGTCGGAGGAGATCCCGCGCACGAGCCACTGGGCCAGGGCGAACTCAGCAGCCAGCACGGCCCGACGCAAGAGATGCTCGTCTCGAGCGGCGGTCGTGCCACGGTGTTGCCAATAAGCCTCCACGACGGCGTCGGTGAACTCGTGGTCTCCGGAGGAGGCCAGCCACGCGAAGTCCTCGGCCGGATCGCCGATATGCAGATCCGTCCACCCGGTGACCGAGACCAGCCGACGCTGATCCAAGAGCAGATTGTCCTCGTGGAGGTCTCCGTGGGCGACGACGGGGGTGAAGTCCCACAGCTCCATCTCTTCGAGGGCGTTCTCCCAGCGACGCAGCAGAACGGCCGGAATCCGGCCGGTGGTGGCGGCCTGGTCCAACTCGTTCAACCGGCGCTGGCGGAACTGATCGGCCGTGTAGACGGGCAGGTCGGCATTCTCGACGACGGCGGCAGGCAAGGCGTGAATGGCGGCAATCACTCGGCCGATGTCTTCGCTGGTCTTCCCTCCGAGCTCCGTCAGGTCTTCGAGCTCCATCTCTTGCCCAGGCATGTCGTGGTAGACGAAGGTGCGCATGCCGTCCCGGCGCACGGCGCCGGCCACGGAGGGCACACGGAAGGGCAGTGCGGCGCGGATGGCGGGGCTGAATCCGGAGAGGACCTGCAGCTCCGTCTCCAGTCGCATGGCGGCTTCCTCATGCAAGGGGGAGCGCACCCTCCAGCGACTTCCCTGGCGGTCGAAGACGACGGCGGCGGAGAAATCCCGTGGATCGTCAGGGGACCCGACCACACCGGTCGGGGACAAGTCCGGGATCGCGGCGCTGGCCAAGGCAGCAAGTTCCATGGGCGTACGGTTCACATCCACCACCGTACTTTCCCGCCCATCCCCGGGGCTCGCTCGGGCGCGGCGAGTCGCCGAATGCCGTGCAGAACCCCCCCCGCTGGACCCAGCGTCCACAAGCCCCAGAGGCCCGACGGAGGAAGTCCGGAGCGGGCGGTACCGTGGAGGTATGCGCTCTCTGGACGAAACCCTGCCTGCTCTCGGACGGCTCCCGCTGGCCCGGGAAGACGTGGACCGGGGCTGCGAAGTCCGCTCCCGTGAAGGCTGGTTGGAGGAGGTGTGGAACCGTCCCGAGTGCCGCGTCCTATGGCTCAGTGGCGGTCGGGCACCGGTGGTCGGGGGACGGCTCGTGCTCGTCCGGCCCGAAGGAGAACTGCCGGAGGACGCCGTGTACCTCGGTCGGTCGAGCTCCGTGACCGCGGCCGAGAACCCGGATCAGGGAGATGACAGCCGGGCCGAGCTGATTCTGTTGGTGGCCGATGACCATCCCACGCTCAGCGGGGGAGAGGCCGGTGGTACGCGAGTCGAGGACCCGGACCAGGTGGCCTGGGTGGGACTGCGCGACGTCGCCGCGGCCCTGACCGATCGGGATGCCGGAGTGTTCGTGGAAGCCGTGGCCATCGCCAATTGGCATGCTGGCCACACCCATTGTCCCCGCTGTGGCACGCCGACCACCATGAGTCACTCCGGCTGGGTCCGCGTGTGCCCGCAGGACTCCTCGGAGCACTTTCCCAGGACGGACCCGGCGATCATCGTCACCGTCACCGACCGCGAGGACCGTCTGCTCTTGGGCAACAACGCGGCCTGGGGCCCAGGCTTGTACTCGACTCTCGCGGGCTTCGTCGAACCGGGTGAGTCACTGGAATCGGCTGTCGTCCGGGAGATCCACGAGGAGTCCCATCTGGTGGTGCATTCCCCGGTGTATCTCGGATCCCAACCGTGGCCTTTTCCGCAGTCGCTCATGCTCGGTTACACCGCCGTCACCGAGCGCCCTGAGGACGCCGATGCTGACCGGGACGAAGTTGCACACGTGCGGTGGTTCACCCGGGACGAGTTGGAATCCACGGTGGCCAGCGGCGAGATCAGGCTTCCGGGGTCGGCGTCGATCGCCCGGGCCTTGATCGAGCACTGGTTCGGTGGGCCCTTGCCCGAGCCGCGCACTCTGGAGAATTGAGGACCGTGCAGCACGGAGCCAACACCCTGATGGAAGACCACGACATCCTCGCCGGACTGGACGCCGAGCAACGACAGGTCGCGACCACGCTCAACGGCCCGTTGTGCATCTTGGCCGGGGCCGGGACCGGAAAGACCAGGGCGATCACCCACCGCATCGCCTATGGCGTGCAGACCGGAGTGTACGAGCCGCAACGAACGCTGGCCGTGACCTTCACCGCGCGGGCGGCAGCGGAGATGCGCACGCGGCTGCGGGATCTGGGAACACACGGCGTTCAAGCGCGAACCTTCCACTCCGCAGCCCTGCGCCAGCTGCAGTACTTCTGGCCACAGGCTGTCGGCGGTGCCGTCCCCGAACTCGTCGAGTACAAGGTGAACCTTCTCGCGGAAGCCGCCCGCCGACTGCGCACCAGTACGGACCGGGCGTCGCTGCGAGACCTCGCCGGGGAGATCGAGTGGGCCAAGGTCTCCATGCGCACTCCGGACAGCTACGCGGCAGCGGCAGCGGGACGGGAGATGCCCTCGGGCTGGGACGCCAACGGCGTCGCGCGCCTGTTCCAGGGCTATGAGGACGTCAAGACGGATCGTAACCTCATCGACTTCGAAGACGTTTTGCTGCTCATGGTGGGCATCTTGGAGACAGAACCCAAGATCGCCGCCCAGGTGCGCGACCAGTACCGGGTGTTCATCGTGGACGAGTACCAGGATGTGTCCCCGCTACAGCACCGGCTCCTGGATCTCTGGCTCGGCGGCCGGCAAGACCTGTGTGTGGTGGGCGACGCGTCACAGACGATCTACTCGTTCACCGGCGCGACGTCCCGCTTCCTGCTCGATTTCCGGCGTGAGTACCCCGACGCGACGATGGTCAAACTGGTGCGCGACTACCGGTCGACTCCGGAGATCGTCCACGTGGCCAATCGCTTGCTCGCCGAACGCACCGCTCAACGGGTGCCCGTTCCCGGCCCGGACGGTCAGCGGGGTCCCATGCCTCGGTGGGCGGAGCCACTGGAGCTGATCTCCCAGCGCGACCACGGACCGGAACCCGAGTTCGCCGAGTGCTCGGACGACGAGGCCGAAGCCGGGTGGGTGGCGACTCGAGTCAAGCAACTGCTCGAGGAAGGCATCCAAGCCGCGGAGATCGCGGTGCTGTTCCGCACCAACGGGCAGTCCCAGGCCTTCGAGTCGGCCTTCGCCGCGGCGGGCATCGGGTACCAGCTGCGCGGCGGTGAGCGGTTCTTCTCCCGTCGTGAGATCCGCGACGGGATCCTGCAATTGCGCGCGGCGGCCCGCTCCGCGCAGGACGTCTCCGGCGACCAGGTCCCGGGCAGGGTGAAGGACGTGTTGGCCTCGCTCGGGTACACGGAGACGGCCCCGCAGACCTCGGGAGCCACGCGAGAGAAGTGGGAATCACTCAACGCGCTCGTAGCCCTCTCGGAAGAGTTGGCCTCCTCCCGTGGTGACGGGTTCACCCTCACGGACCTGGTGGCCGAGCTCGATGAGCGAGCCGCCAGCCAACACGCGCCGACCGTCCAGGGGGTCACGCTCGCGTCCTTGCACTCGGCCAAGGGCTTGGAATGGGATGCCGTCTTTCTGGTGGGCCTGTCCGAGGGACTCATGCCGATCAGCTTCGCGGACACCCAGGAGGACATCGACGAGGAACGTCGTCTGCTCTACGTCGGCATCACTCGCGCGCGGCTGCGACTGTTCCTGACCTGGACTCTGGCTCGGGGCACCGGCGGGCGCTCCACCCGCAAGCCGTCGCGGTTTCTCGACGCCCTCGATCCTGAGGCGGACTCTCGTCACGGCGCTCGGGGAGCCCAGGACCGACGTCGGGCGGGCGCCTCCGGCGGTGGCGGAACCGGCGGACGTCCGTCGAGCCGCAAGCGAGCGCGTCAGCAGCAGTGCCGCACGTGCGGGACCGTCCTGGAGACTGGTGCGGAGCGCAAGACCGGCCGCTGTCTGGACTGTCCACCGAGCTACGACGAGGAGCTGTTCGAGAACCTCAAAGCGTGGAGATTGAGCACGTCTCAAGCGGAATCGATGCCGGCCTTCGTGGTGTTCACTGACGCCACGCTCGTCGCCATCGCCGAAGCCGAGCCGAAGACGCCGGCCGAACTGCTCCGCATACCGGGCGTCGGCTCCTCCAAGCTGGAGAAGTACGGACAACAGGTGCTGGAGCTGGTCAACGGCACGCCGACCGCCTGACCTGTTCCTGAGAGTCTTGGGTTAGCCGGCGTCGGCACACCCGCAGTCGGGATGGTCGGGAACGCCGAGGGTGTCGACGCGGCTGCCGTCGCCGTGCAACCGCAGCACGACGCCGGTCGGCGCGGTCCCGGTCTCAGCCCACCGGGTGGCCTGCCGGGCCGCGAGAGCCCCGGCGACCGTCGCCAGCGCGAGGTCCTCGTTGCCGGCACGCTGGTCCAGCAGGGCGGTGTTGCGGAGCTGGCGGTAGGGATCGGAGTCCTGGGCCGCGAGGTCCCAGCACAGCGGACAGCCTCCGGCTCCGGGGATGAACCAGGGGCCGATGAGCGCGTCGTCATCGCGCAGCACCACGGGCAGCACGGGGTGATCTGCCGCCCGAGCCAGCGCGACGAAGTCATAGTCCACCGCTCCACGGGTCACCGAGACCGAGACCGTGCCTGCCGGTCCGGGACGCTCCGGCGATGTCAGCGGCAGGACCACCGTGCCCTGGCCGGCGTCCTCGAGGCGTCGGCTCAAGGCGACCGGCCGGCTCCGCCCCAAGTCTGCGGCGCGGTAGCCGGTGCCCAAATCGGCGGCGGCCACGGTGCATCGGTCCCAGAGGACCAACCGACCGATGCCCGTGGAGGCCAGCACGCCGGCCAGTACAGCGCCGGTGCGGCCCAGGCCGAGCACCTGCACCTGTGTCGCCCGACGCCGAGCGAGCAGTTCCGCGGTGCGCTCTTCCGTATCGGTCGCCTGTGCGAAGACCACGGTCGGATCGGGCTCGGCGGCCGTGGACGTTTCAGCGGTCTCCTCCGCCGCCGGTAACGGAACCGGCACGAGAGGATCGAGGGCCAGGGCCAGTCCGAGGTCCTCGGCCAGCAGATCGGCGGTGTGGCCGGCACCGTGCTCCACGGGCGGGTCATGATGACGCAGGAACTCCTCCAGTGCGCCCTCCAGTTCTCGGGCAGCGGCCGGATCGAGCGCGCACTTGCGGGCGGTCTCGGCCTCTCGGCCATCGAGGATGCCGCTAGCCAGTTCCCGGAGGTAGTCCAGCGCCGCGGGAGAGCAGCCGGACAATTGAGTCGAGCGGGCACCGGACCCGATCTGGACGGTGTCCGATGTCACGTGAAGCAGTGACAGTCCGGGGTCGAGGCGCATCGGATCCTCCCGTGATGATCGGTGGTCGGCCTGCACCCAAGGGGCCGGTGGGCCGGCGACCCTTCCGCTGGGGCCGCGTGTTCATCGTGGCATCCCTCGTCGCGGAACCGCCTCGGTTATCCACAGGTTGCCGGCTCATGGACCTGGCGAGGCGGCGTCGACGGCAGAATGGGGAGCGTGACTTCTTCGGCTTCTTCTGCTTCTTCGTCTTCGTCCCGGACCTCCTCGTCTGCCCAGGGCCGCCCAGCGTCGGGTACCGGCCGTCGTCGTTCTGCGGGGCGGACGAGGAATACCCGGGAGATCGAGGACCTGGAGGTGGACGGCACACCGGTGCGACTGGTCCGGTCATCGCGGCGCACGCGGACAATCTCGGCCTCCTGGCGGGACGGCCGCATCCAAGTCTCCGTCCCGATGGGGCTGGGGAGCGAGGGGGAGCGCGAGTGGGCCCGGAAAATGATCCAGCGGGTGGACTCGCGGCAGCAACGGGGCCAGCCGTCAGACCAGGATCTGCTGGACCGCGCTCGCCGACTGGCACGGCAGTGGTTGGACGGAGAGGTCGAACCCCGAGAGGTGGTCTGGTCCACGCGGCAGCAACGCCGATGGGGATCGTGCACGCCGACGACGGGACGCATTCGGATCTCCGCCGACGTGGCCTCCATGCCCGGCTGGGTCCTGGACGGTGTCCTGGTCCACGAACTGGTGCACCTGAAACACGGGGATCACTCCGCGGAGTTCCACGCCCTGGCCAACCGCTATCCGCGGCAGCAGGAGTCCATGGCCTTCCTCGCCGGCGTCAGCTTCGCCTCCGGGCGCGGACTATCCGGCCCTGACGGCGAGCCGGACGGTGCCGTGGACTGAGTGGAGTGGAACCGCTGCAGCACCACCGAGTTCCACCGGATTACGAGTCCCGGTCCGATCCCTCGTCGAAACCGCCCTCGAGCAGTTTGCGCAGTTCGTCGTCCAGCCCGGCCGCTTCCTGCTCCCTGGCCTCACGGCGGCGGACGTAACCCTCCGGGTCGTCGAGGTCCTCTGCGGTGGGCTGCAGATCGGGATGCTGCCAAATGCCGTCTCGGTATTCACGCCCCTGGGCCTGTTCGATGGTCTCCCACAGGGTGGCGGCCTCACGGAGCCGCCGCGGGCGAAGATCGAGTCCGACGAGCGTGCCGAACGCGTGCTCAGCGGGACCGCCGGTGGCGCGCCGGCGATTGATGGTCTCGCGCAGCGCGTGAGCCGAGTCCAGCGGCTGGGCCGCCTCAGTGACGACCACGTCGACCCATCCCTCGATCAGTGCCAGGGTTGTCTCCAGCCGCTCCAGGGCCGCCTTCTGGGGGCCCGTGGGCTCCGGGATGAAGGAGACACCCGTGAAGGCGTCCTGCATGGATTCCGGATTCGTCGGGTCGATCGAACGCGCCGCGTCCTCGATCTTGGTCATGTCGATGTGAACCCCGGCGGCATATTGCTCGATTGCCGCGTACAGGTCGCGCTCCAGCCACGGGGAATGGACGAACAGCCGCATGCGGGCCGCTTCGCGCAGTGCCAGGTAGATCCGGATCTGCTCGTCCGGAACCTCCAGGCCGTCGCCGAACTCCTCGATGTTCACCGGGACCATGGCCAACTCGTGACCGACCACGGGGAATCCGGAATCCGTACCGGAGAGGACCTCCTGCGCCAGAGCGCCCACGGCCTGACCCAGTTGGAGACCGAACATGGTTCCGCCCATGTTCTGCAGCATGGGCTGCAGTCCGCCCAGCATTCCCTGCATCTCCTCCGGGACCTGTCCGGGCAGCTGGTCCTTCATTGCCCGGCTCATGGCTTCGGACATGGACACGGCGACCGGCTCGGTCAGCCGCCGCCAGGTGTCCATGGAGGCCTCCACCCACTCGGCCCGTGACCACGCCTTGCCGAGGAGGCCGGTGGCCTCGACGTCGGTGGCTCCGTCCAGCCAGAGTTCGGCCAGGCGCAGTGCCTCGTCGATCTCTTTCCGGGCGAAGGAACCCACCGTGGGGTCTTGTCCGGCCGCCGCCTGACGGGCCGACTGCTTGGCCAGAGTCCAGTTGACAGGGCCGTCCTCGGGAGAGGACTGCATCATCGCCTGGAACTGCTGCATCATCTGGCCCATCATGGCCGGATCCAGCTGGGAGGGATCAAAGGGAAGGCCGCCGGCACCCGATCCGCCGGCACCAGTGCCGGACCCGCCCAGCTCGCCGAGAGCCCGGCGCAATTCCTCCGGGTCGGGACCCCCCTCGCCGAACATGCGACGCAGCATCTCGGACAGCGGGTCTTCACCGTCGGGGGAACCGGGACCGTTCGGAGGATTCGTCATGCACTCCAGGGTATCGGCGCAGGCTGGGCCGTGTCCTCAGTGAAACCCTCCGGTTCACTGTGGGCGCACTGTGCACGGGCGCACATCGGGTGCCGACAACCCCTAGACTGGTCGTCAGACCACAACGGCCCGCCTTGGGAGGGTCGTACGCCTCTGCCCACGGGGACGGTGATCCTGCCGACCGGGGCGTTTCTTGAAAAGACAGGTGCCCTGACGTGTCAGAGACCGGACACCAGCCGCCGCCGACGTCGGCCGTGCCTGGTTCCGCGATCGCGGACCGGGGCGCGGAGCCGCCGATTCAGCTCACCGCGTGGTCCCAGAACGCTCGAACGGCACGCCGCCGACGGCGTGCCATGACCGTGGCGGGCGCCGTGGCGGGAGCGCTGACGCTGACCGCCGTGGCTCTGCCCACCCCCTACATCGTGGAGTCGCCGGGTCCGACGTTCAACACCATTGGCGAGTTCGACGGTCAGCCGGTGATCACGGTCGATGGTGCGCCGACCTATCCCACAGAGGGCAACCTTGATCTCACCACCGTCTATGTGGACGGGCCGCCGACCGGATGGACCACGTTCCTCGACGTGATGACCAGTTGGGTCGATCCAGCGCAGTCGCTGATCCCGAAAGAGTTGCTCTACCCTTCCGGCACCACCTCGGAACAAGTCAATGCCGAGAACAGCGAAGCCATGACCACCTCGCAGAATTGGGCCGTCGCCGCTGCACTGGAGAACCTCGGTATCGAGTATCGGCAGAGGTTGTTCGTCTCCGATTTCACGGCCGAGTCCCTGGCAGAGGACGTCCTGCAACCACAGGATCAGCTGGTCTCGGCGAACGGAGGCGAAGTGACCGGTTTGGAGGGGCTGAAGAACCAGCTCAACCAGTCCGGAGGCGCCCCGGTGGAATTGGGCATCGTTCGGGACGGCGAGGAGCTCAGCGTGGACGTCCCCGTGTTCGAGGGACCCGAGGGAGACTGGTTGATGGGTGTCTTCCTGGACTCGGATTTCGAGTTTCCCGTTGAGGTCTCCATCACGCTGGAGAACGTCGGCGGACCGAGCGCGGGCATGATGTTCGCTCTGGGAATCATCGACGAGATGACCCCTGGAGCCATGGCGGGCGGGGAGCACATCGCCGGCACCGGGACCATCGACCCGGATGGGACCGTCGGTGAGATCGGCGGCATCGTTCAGAAGGTCACCGGGGCCAGCGCGAGTGAGGCTGACTACTTCTTGGCGCCGGAGGGCAATTGCGCCGAACTGATCGGACATGTTCCGGACGACATCGAGGTCTACGCCGTGGGCACCCTCGATGACGCGCGTTCGGTCGTCGAAGCCGTGGGGAGTGGTGCGACGCCAACGGCGCCGACGTGTGGTTGAGAGGTGTGGTTGAGACGTGTGGCTGAACCACGTCGGAATGCGCAGAGAACACCAGCAGGATCAGGACGAAGGATGCAGACTTCGGTGGCCGTCAATGCCACCAGTGCAGTGCACGATACGACCGGCGCCAGTGGCGCAGAGGGGTAAGGACACGTGAGTTTCGGACAAGGGTTTGGCGGTCTCTTCGGGGGACCGGACGAGGGCCGTGGCAATGACCGCGGTTCGGGTGGTTCAGGCGGGTTGTTCGGCAGTGGTTCCGGGGGGTCGTCTGGCCCGAACGGACCGGGCAATTCGAGTGGCGGCGGCCGTCCGGGTCAGCCGGGCCGACCCGGCGGCGGTGGCCGTTCTTCGTCCGGTGGTCGCTCCGGCCCCCGGCGACCATCCGCGCTGGTCCTCACCATCGTGGTTCTGGCCGCGCTCGTGGTGCTGTTCATGTTCTTCTCGGGCATCTACGCCGATGTTCTCTGGTACAACCAGATCGAGTACTCCGAGGTCTTCTGGACGGAGATCTGGACCCGTGCCGCGCTGTTCGTGATCGGCGGTCTGCTCATGGGCGCCGTCGTGTGGTTCTCGATGTGGATGGCCTGGCGCGCACGGCCGAGGGACCTCCAGAGCCAGACGCGCGACTCCTTGGCGCAGTACCAGCAACAACTGGAGCCCATGCGTCGACTGGTGTTCATCGGGATTCCCGTGGTGATCGGTTTCTTCGCCGGTTCAGCCGCCATGAATGCGTGGCAGGACGTCCTGTTGTTCTTCAACCAGGAGCCCTACGGTCAGGTCGACCCCGAGTTCGGGCTCGACTACAGCTTCTACATGGCCACCCTGCCGTTCTTGGGATTGGTGCTCGGATACCTGATCTCTGTGGTGCTGATCGCCGGCATCGCCGGGCTGTTGGTCCACTACCTCTACGGCAGCATCCGGGTGAAGGAACAGGGCGGCATCGTCATCGAGACGCCGTCCCGCGTCCACCTCGGAGTGTTCGTCGCGCTGTTCCTGCTGATGCAGGCTGGCAACTATTGGCTGAACCGGTACCGCACCCTGCAGTCGCAGAACGGCAGCTGGGCCGGCGCCATGTACACCGACGTCAATGCCGTCATCCCCACGTCCGCCATCCTGGCCGTCGCGGCCGCCCTGGTGGCCATTCTGTTCATCATCACGGCGATCACCGGTCGGTGGCGGATCTCGCTGGTCGGTACGGCCGGTCTGATCATCGCCGCGATCGTGGCGGGCGCCGCCTACCCGTTCCTGATTCAGGAGTACCAGGTCCGCCCGTCGGAGGTGACGCTGGAGCAGGACTACATCGCCCGGAACATCGAACACACCCGGGAGGCCTATGGGCTCTCGGAGGTGGAATCCACCCAGTACGCCGGCCGTACCGACGCCGAAGCCGGAAGCCTGGCCAATGAAAGTGCCAACACCGAGAACATTCGCCTGATGGACCCCAACCTGCTGTCCAGGACCTTCGGTCAGCTGCAGCAGTTCCGTCCGTACTACGGCTTCCCGGACACGTTGCATCTGGACCGTTACGAAGTGGACGGTCAGAAGCAGGACACCGTGATCTCGGTGCGTGACATCAACGTGGACCCGACGTCCTCCTGGGTGAATCAGCACATCACGTACACCCACGGCTATGGCGTCGTGGCCGCCGACGCTTCAGAAGTGGCGGCCGGCGGGCGGCCCTCATTCCTCCTGTCCGGGATTCCCTCGGATGGTGCTCTGGGCAGTGATGAGACCTACGAGCCGCGCATCTACTTCGGTCGGAACTCCCCGAGCTACTCGGTCGTCGGCGCCCCGGAGGGTGCTCCGGAGCGCGAGCGCGACCGGCCCCAGGACGCGGCGAGTGAGCAGGACACCACGTACACCTTCTCCGGCGACGGTGGACCGTCCGTGGGCGGTTTCTTCCATCAGCTCGTGTACGCCATCAAGTTCGGCTCCACGGAGCTGTTGTTGTCCTCGGATGTGAACTCCGAGTCTCAGATCCTGTACGACCGTGACCCCTTGGAGCGCGTTCAGAAGGTGGCGCCGTACCTGACCGTTGACTCCAATGCGTATCCGGCCATCGTCGAGGGCCGGGTGCAGTGGATCGTCGAGGGGTACACCACCTCCAGCGACTTCCCGTACTCGACAGGGCAGCAGCTCGATTCGGCCACCCGGGACGCGTTGAACACGGACGCCGGGGCCAACCTGTCCGGGCAGGTGAACTACATCCGCAACTCGGTCAAGGCCACCGTGGACGCCTACGACGGCTCGGTGACGCTGTACGCCTGGGACGACGAGGACCCGCTGCTCAAGGCGTGGCAGAAGGTCTACCCGAACTCCCTGAAGCCGTACTCGGAGATGAGCGCCGAGCTCATGGACCACATTCGCTACCCGGAGGACATGTTCAAGGTGCAGCGGGAGTTGCTCGGCCGCTACCACGTCACCAACCCGGTGGACTTCTATGAGAACAACGATGCGTGGTCCGTCCCGGTCGACCCGACGCAGGACGACGAGTCGGTCAAGCAGCCGCCGTACTACATGTCGCTACGGATGCCCGGCAAGGACGAGCCCGCGTTCTCGCTGACCAACACGTACATCCCACAGCTCACCGAGGGATCGCAGCAGCGGAACGTGCTGTACGGGTTCTTGTCGGCCAATGGTGACGCCGGCACGGGCCGGGACGGTGAGAAGTCCGAGGACTACGGTCACTTGCAACTGCTGGAACTGCCCCGTCAGACGGCGATCCCGGGACCGGGGCAGGCGCAGGCGAACTTCGACTCCAACGCCCAGGTTTCGCAGGAACTGAACCTGTTGCGTCAGGGCGCTTCGGAAGTGATCAACGGCAACTTGATCACGCTCCCGGTGGCGGAGGGCATCCTCTACGTTCAACCGGTCTACATTCAGTCCACCGGTCCGACGTCGTACCCGACGCTGCGCAAGGTGCTCGTGTCCTATGGCGACGAGGTGGGCTTTGCCGACACCTTGCAGGGCGCCCTGGACCAGGTGTTCGAGGGTGATTCCGGGGCGAAGACCGCTGATGGTGAAGACCCGAGCGAAGGCGAACCGGGATCAGAGCCGCAGGTGCCTGAAACCCAGAGCGCGCAGGAGAAGCTCGCTCAGGCCCTCCAGGACGCCAACGAGGCCATCCAGGCGTCTGAGGAGGCGCTGGCCAACAGCGACTGGGCCGCCTACGGCGAGGCCCAGCAGCAGCTGAACGACGCGCTGTCTCGGGCGACCGAGGCGGACGAGGCGATCCGTGGCGAGAGCTCGGGAGAAGCTGAGGGCACTGAAGGGGCCGACGCCCCTGCCGATGGCGAGCAGTCCGCGCCTCCGGCAGAGGGTGGCGACGGTACCGAAGGCTAACTCTCGAGCACCTGAGGGCGGCGTGACGTCGCCGTCAGGCGCCGGCGTACTGTGAGGCCGTCCCCGGCTGTTGTCGGGGGCGGCCTCAGTGCGTGGATGAACCGGGGATGGCGCCGCAGTAACGCGCGGGTGGCGGGTAGTCGACGTGAGGATGAGCGCCGATTTGAGTTCAGGCACTTAGGCACGTATAGTCGATGGAGTCGCCGCGGGGTGGAGCAGTTCGGTAGCTCGCCGGGCTCATAACCCGGAGGTCGCAAGTTCAAATCTTGCCCCCGCAACGAGAAGGAAAAACCCCCGAACCTTACGGTTCGGGGGTTTTCGCTGTCTCAGGCTTTCCGCCGATTCGCGCGGGCTCCCAGACTCGGTTCGAGGACTCAGTTCGAGGTGGTGGCGCCCTCGGAGTAGTTCAGCTCGTTCTCGCCGGTGTCCGCGTCGGCGCCGGCGGTCAGGGACTGCGTTCCACCGGCCTTCAGCGCGGCCAGACGAGCCTCGACCTCGGTCTGCTCACCCAGATCCTCGAGTGATTCGAACTGGGCGTCCAGGGAGGAGGAAGCGAGCTCGTTCTGGCCACGAACGCGTGCCTCCTCACGACGGACCTTCTCCTCGAAGCGGTTGACCTCAGAGGCGGGATCCAGGATGTCGATGGACTTCACGGCGTCGTGCACGGCTGCCTGGGCCTCCGTGGACTTCGCACGGGCGACCAGCTCGTCCCGCTTGGACACGAGCTGACGACGCTTGTCCTTCATCTTGTCCAGGCCGTCTTTGAGCTTGTCCACGATCTCGGTCTGAGAGGCGATGGTCGGCTCAGCTGCCTTGGCCGACTTCTCTGACTCCATCTGCCGCTCGATGGCGATCTTGGCCAAGTTGTCGAACTTGTCGGCGGAGGCGGTGTCACCGCTGCTGCGGAATTGATCAGCCTTGGTGGAAGCCGCCACCGCCTTCTGGCCCCAGCTCTTGGAGGCGTCCAGGTCTTCGTTGTAGTCGTCTTGGATCATCCGCAGGTTGCCGATGGTCTGGGCCACGGCGGCCTCGGCTTCGGAGATGCTGTTGGTGTAGTCGCGGACCATCTGGTCCAACATCTTCTGCGGGTCTTCGGCCTTGTCCAGCATCGCGTTGATGTTGGCTCTGGCCAGGGTTGAAATTCGGCCGAAAATGGACTGCTTTACCACGATGTCGCCTTCCAATCGTTGCGTGAGGACCCCGGCTTCTCCGGAGCTGTGTCTCCCGTGCCCCACTTCCGGGCGTTGGGCCCCGGCACCGGGAGGTGCCGGAAATGTGGTGGTGTGCCGGGGACCGGCACCACGTGCTTAGAAACTACCGCCGACGCCGTCCCCGAAGCCACCGCCGAAGTCGCCCCCTCCCAGGCCGCCACCGCCGAAGCCACCGAAGCCGCCGCCGCCCCAGTCACCGTGGTCGTTGTCGCCCCCGAGGATGCCTCCCATCAGGATGCCCCCGAGGAGGGCTCCTCCGAGGCCGGCGCCCATGCCGCCCCCGCGGTGGCCGTAGCCGTAGCCACCCGGGCCACCGCCGTATCCGGCTCCGGCCATGCCGCCGCCCCACTGATGCAGGTCCTGCTGGGCGAGATGACTGGCGCGGTCGGCCAGAGAACTGGCCTGATTGGCCAGGTTCAGAGCGGTCACCGGGTCCTGCCCGGACAGTCGGACGGATTCCTGCAGGGTCCGCTCGGCCTCTGCCAGCTTGGTTCGTGCCTGACTTCCGACCGCGCCCCGACGGGCGGCGATGAAGTCCTGGGTTCCGTCGATCTGAGCCTGGGCCTGAAGGGTGGCCGACTGCAGCGCCGATGCCGCCCGGCGCTCCTGCTCTTGCCGGTCGCGGATGCCCGAGAGTGGGGCGTCGAGCTGACGGTGTGCCTTCTCCAGTTGCCGCAGAAGGTTCAACGGGTCCGGCCGGCCACCGGCGATCTGAGACTTCACCTGGCTGAGAGTCTGTTCAAGGCCAGCGATGGGCCCGGCGAGCTCGGGATGGCGGCCGGCGTCGACCAAGGCTTTGGCCTGAGCCAGGTCCTGGGCGGACTGACTGACGCCGGTCTGCAGGTTCTCCATCGACTGGTCGAGGTGCCTGCCGGCCTTGGTCACGGCCTCGACGAGGGTGGTGGTCTGGGAGATCGCTTCTTCGCCCGCTCGGATGGCCATCACGGCACGAGAAGCGTCCGACGCCGCCAAGGACTCCTCGCCCTTCTCGATCGCCGAGCGCACGAACTCCAGCCGCTCGCGGGCCTGGGCGGCGTTGTCGTTCACCTCGACCAGCGCCGAGTCGGCATACCTGGAGTGCAGTTCCACCAGGCGCTGTTCGGCGTTGGACACGGTGCCCGCCACCTCGTCAGCGCGCGCGCCCAAGGACTGCAGGGCGGACTCAGCGTCCTTCTCCAAGTGCCGCAAGTCGTTGAACTCTTTCTGGTGAGCCGACAGTGACTCGTTCACCGCCTGGCAACGGGCGATGATGTCTTTGAGCCACGCGCGCTGCTGAACCTCCGTATCCGGAATGTGGTCGTCCAGCTGGTTCTGCAGCTTGAACGATTCGCGCATGTGGTCCTTGGCCACCTCGATGTCCTCGCGGAAGGTCTTGACTGCCTCTTCGCCATAGGACGCCAGAGCGAAGCTCACCTCCTGTTCGGAGGAGCGGATCGCATCGTCCGCGCCCACGAGCATGGAGCCGGCCTTGGTGCGCAGTTCGTCGACCGACATGGCGTCCAGCGGATCCTGTGGCTCCTGGGAGGCACGGAGTCCCGTGCCCGCTTTGCCCTGTTCGGCGTTCTTCTTGTTGTTCCGCCGGACAAGTAGGTAGCCGCCGCCGGCCAGTGCTGCGACCGCCACGCCCCCCGCGATCCAGCCGCCGGCTCCGCCTTCGCCGGAGACTCGGCCGTCTGCGGCATCCTCAATGCCGTCGACTGCGGACAAGGCGCTGGCTGCCCAGTCGTCTCCGCCGGCCGCCGGGAGGGCGGGCACGATGTACTCCTGCGCGATATCGGATTGCAGGGGCTGGATGCTGTTCGCCTGGTCGGCGTCGAATTGATACTTGCGCTCGTCGACGGCGATCGCGAGCACCGAGTCCATCGACCCCGTCCCTTTCGCTTCTGCCACTGCGGTGACCCACTCGCCCTGGGGCATCGACTGACCGTTCTCGTCCGTGAATTCGTCCACGTAGACGACAAAAAGGTTCTGACCCTCCTGAGAGCGCAGGTCGTCGATGGCCTGTGTGATCTCGTCTTCCTCGGCGGAACTCAGGACCTGCGCCTCATCCACCACGAAGACGCCCGGTGGAATGTCCACGGGCGCCTCTGCCGAGGCTGACTCGGCCAGAGCCAGTCCAGCGGCCACTGTCACAGCGGAGGCGCCGAGGACGCTGGTCGCCAGCACGGCAGGGGAGAGCCGGCCGGGTTGCACCGCAAGGATCTGAGACTTCATGGATCACCCTTCATGGGGCAGTGTGGGGACGAGGCTTCACTCAGAAGTCTATGGGGGCATGCAGAGGCTCGCCACGAAAGTGAATGCGCCATGGGTGAACTACAGAGCATGCTCCCAGGGTCCGTTCAGTGAATATCATCAGATCGGACAGGATGGCGCGGCAGTATGGACGATGCATCAGGACCGACTGGTCAGTGCCAGTCCCCACCATCAAGGCCACCTCGACCGGGGCACCGGCAGGAAGGACACAGCCATGAACGACGCGGACCACAACAGCCCCGAGGGCAACGGACCTCTCGGGGAGAGGAATCCGGTCCCCCGGCGTCCTGACACGCCCCCGTCGTCGGGATCTATGTCGGCCAGCCGTGATCCCTACCCCCGGGCCGATGCCACGCAGTCGCTGCCACGGACGGAACAGGCGGGCTCGGAGACGGCCACCGAGCCTCAGCCGGCCCGCACGGACCCACCCCGCACGGAGCCAGCCCCCGCGGGCACGAAGCGCCGCACCGTCGGCGTCGGCACCCTGATCGCGGGCATGCTGGTGGCCGGGCTCGCCGGCGGCGGTGTTGCCGCCGGCGTCAACGCGGCGGCCGACAACGGTGCCAGCGAGCCCGCCGGCAGCAGCGTCCAGGAACAGAATCACGGCCTGGAGATCAACCGCTCGGAGGATGCCACCGCCATCACGGCGGCCGCAGCCAAGGCGGCCCCCTCCGTGGTGACCCTCTCCGTCTCGGACGGACAGTCAGCCGGATCCGGCTCGGGAGTGGTCCTGGACGACGAGGGACACATTCTGACGAACACGCACGTGGTGACCCTCGGCGGTCAGACCGGAGACGCCGACGTCACCGTGCAGACGGCCGACGGCAATGTCCACCGGGCCAGTGTGGTCGGCACCGATCCGAAGTCCGATCTCGCCGTGGTCAAGGTCGAGGCCGAGGACCTCACGCCGATCGAGATGGGCAAGTCCGGAGAGCTGAACGTCGGCGACGCGGCCGTCGCGATCGGCGCCCCGCTCGGACTGTCCGGAACCGTCACGGACGGCATTGTCTCCAAGCTCAATCGGACCATCTCGGTGGCGTCCTCCGCTGTGCCAGAGGACGATGCCGAGGGCGGCTCCGAGGACGAGCCGGAGTTCCGTATCCCCGGCTTCCCGGCGCCGGAACAGCAACAGCAGCAGGGGTCCATCTACATCAACGTCATCCAGACGGACGCCGCGATCAACCCGGGTAACTCGGGTGGCGCGCTCGTGGACTCGGAGGGTCGGCTGATCGGTGTCAACGTGGCCATCGCCTCCGCCGGTGGTGGCTCCTCCTCCACCGATTCCTCCGGGAACATCGGCGTCGGCTTCTCCATCCCGGTGGACTATGCCCGGCGCGTCGCTCAGGATCTGATCGAGAACGGTGAGGCCACCCACGGATTCTTGGGGGTCTCCGTCACCCCGCAGCCGGCCAGCCCGGAGGGGTCAGACGACGAGGCCCAGGCCAGTGGTGCAGACGCCGGCGATCAGGCTGCGCTGGCTTCAGGCGGCTTCAGCGCGGGAGCTCGCGTGGTCTCAGTCGTGGACGGTTCCCCGGCGAGCGAGGCCGGCCTGAAGGAGGACGACGTCATCACCGGTGTCGGCGACCGCCCGGTCGCCGACAGTCAGTCGCTGACGGCCGTGGTGCGCGAGTACCCCGAAGGCGGTACAGCCACGGTGCACTTCACGCGGGACGGCGAGGAACAGTCCGTGGACGTCACCTTCGGCTCCGATACGGAAAGCGGCTGACGGCGCAGGGCACCATAGAGGACATGACGTCCCTGCCCTCGTCCGCCGACCTCGCCGCCGACCACGGATGGGCCACCGTCCTGGCCTTCGGCGCGCATCCGGATGACCTGGACTTCGGCGCCGCCGCCACCATCGCCGGCCTGACGCGGGCCGGCGTCGCGGTGACCTACGTGGTCATGACCGACGGCGGGGCCGGCGGATTCGACGCCGAGCACCATGACACCATCACGGAGCGCCGTCATCAGGAACAGCGCGACGCCGCCGCTCACCTCGGAGTGCGAGACGTCGAGTTCCTCGGGGAGCGGGACGGCTACCTCGAACCCTCTCACGACGTCGTCGGTCGCGTGGTCGAAGCGATGCGGCGGCATCGGCCGGACGCGGTGTTCAGCATGCACCCCGAACGTGACTGGAGCCGGCTCCAGAGGTCGCATCCCGACCACCTGGCGGCCGGGGAGGCGGTCGTCAGGGCGAGTTACCCGGCCGTGGAGAATCCCTTCGCCTATCCAGAACTCCTCACCAGCGGCCTGGACGCGTTCCACTTGAGATGGTTGGTGCTGTATTGCCATCCGGCAGAACGGACGAATCTGGCCGTGGACGTGACCGGGTTTGAGCACGACAAACTGGCGGCCCTGCGGTTCCACTCCTCACAGCATCCGGACGTTCCCAAGATGGAGGCATTCGTGCTGGACGGCATGGCTCGGGCGCACCAGCAATGGTCGACCTCCGGAGAGGCCGGTGACGTCGTTCCCGTGGCCTCGGGCGGAGACGGCGGTCGGCGCTACGCCGAGACCTTCCAGCTGGTACGCGTCAACGACTCCACCACGATCAGCGGCTTCTGACCCGCGCAGGCCGGTCCGGCGCTACTCCTCGGTGGATTCCTCCGTCGATTCCTCGTCGGACGGTGAGGGCGTGCTGTTCGGGTGACCGCCGTACACCGGTCCCTGGGTGACCTGGTGGATGAGGTTCACGCTGCCCAGCGGCGCCGACGTCGGAGTCTCGGAGCCGCCGTCGGGTTCGGTGGTGATCGCCAGCTCTTCATACTGCTCCACACCGCGGAACGTGACCGGATCCTCCAGATCCTCCAACGAATAGGTGCCGAGGCTGTGTGGCGCCGAGCCATCGGTCGGGAACAGCCACAATTGATAGACGCTGCCGTCCTCGGGGTGGGGCAGGCCGGCGAAGGTGATGTAGGCCATGTCGTTGTCCTTGGAGACATTGCCCTGCATCGAACCGCCCTCGGCCAGCGCGATGTGCTGGGTGGTGAAGGAATCCTCGGCATTGTCCACGGTCGCCACGACGTTGGGGCCGAGGATGAGCCGCACGACCATCCAGACGCCCACGGCGAGCACCAATAGGCCCGCGACCACCAGCATCCATTTCTTGACGGGCCGTGTGCCCCACCGGCCGGCCGAGTCATCGCTCTGGGACGGCGCCAAGCCGTCCATCAGACCCATGCCCACATCCTGGGCGGGAAGTCGGTGCAGCAGGTCGTCCAACAAGTCCGACGGCGGCTCGTGCGCCAGTCCGCGAAACGCCCACGTGACGGTGCGGCGGGCGCCCTCGAGACGGGCCCTCCACAAGGTGGTGAACTCCGGCCCCTGCTGGGCCAGGAACCGGTTCAGTTCCTCGTGTTCGGCCTCCGGCAGGGCGTCCAGCGCGACGAGGTCGGCCCATTCCTTGGCCAGACCGTTCTCGAGGTCCTGGCTGAGATTCAGCGTGAAATTGCGCGTCGTGCCCGTGCGGGCCGCGATCTCCGGAGTGACCGTGCGCTGCATGACCGGGTCGTCGTTGCTGGCGCGACCGAGGAACTTCTCCTGGTAGCGCTTGGAGACGCGCTGGACGGCGTCCCGCAGGCGGGACTTCACCGTGGGCACGGCCACCCCGAGCTCCTCGGCGACCTGCCGGTAGGTCCGGCCCCCGGCCCAGGCCAGTTCCAAGGCGGCGAACTGGGCGGGGGTCAGTTCGGTCAAGACCGTGGACGGGTCATGCGCTTCCACATCGGTGACTCCGGCATGCTCCGGCAGGAGTCCGGTGCCGTACTCGGGGAGCGCATCGGTGCGGACGAGCCGTGTCATCGTCTCGTGAGCCAGCACCTCGAGCCAGCACAGCACGGAACGATGACGGGACGCGACCGAGTCATCGTCGAAATGCTCGTGCGAGGCGGACTCCCACACGCGCAGGTACGTCAGGACGGTGGCCTCGGCAGCATCGTCCTCCGAGGCGAAAATGGCACGGGCCAGCCCGTAGACCCAGCGGGCGGTGGCGTCATAGAAGGCGGAGAACGAGGCCCGGTCGCCTTCACCGGCGAGCTTCAGAAGATGATCGAGCCCGGGCAGGCCGAGGTCCGCTGCGGTGGGTGTGGACGACGGTGTAGAGCTCGGCTCAACCGGCGGAGTCGTGCGGTCGGGCCGACCGGGGGAGTGTTCTTCCATGGTGGTTCAAGCATAGGAACGCTTTCCACCGGGACCCCACTGCCACGCGGGTCGTGATCGGTCTGCAACACGGGGTGTGCCACCACATGCCGGACAGGTCAGCCGGCTCCGGCGAAACCGTGTTGACGCCAGGCTTCATAGACGGCGACCGACGCCGAATTGGCCAGGTTCAGCGAACGCCGCGAGGGTTGCATCGGCAAGCGGACCTGAGCGGTGACGTGCGGATCAGCGAGGACCTCTTCGGGAAGCCCCGTGGATTCGCGGCCGAACAACAGCACGTCGCCCGGTTCGTACTCGACGTCGGTGAACAGCACATTGCCTCTGGACGTGAACGCGAACACGCGGGCCGGCAACAAGGCTTCCCAAGCCGCTTCGAGGTCTGGGTGCACCGTCATCACCGCAAGATCGTGATAGTCCAATCCGGCCCGGCGGAGCTTGGTATCCGAGAAATCGAAGCCGACCGGTTCGACCAGGTGCAGTTCAGCCCCCGTGATCGCGGCCAGCCGGATCGCATTGCCGGTGTTGCCCGGGATTTCCGGCGTGTGAAACAGGATGCGAAATCCCGGAGTTCCCGGCGCCGCACGGCGCGGCGCGTCCCGATGGGGATTGTCCGGGAAGGCATCTGTCGGCTGATCGGGGAGGCCAGGGGGAACGTCTGAGGGCACCAGATCATGCTAATGCTGACGGGCTCAGTACATCGCCCCGAGCAAACGGGCCAGCAGCCTCCGATCCACCGTGCCGGCCATCGAGCCGGTCCCGAGGAACATTTTCAGATCCCGCCCGAACTGCAGCGCATTGGCCGGCGGCTCCGTGAGAAAGGTGGCATCGGCGTCCGGGGCGGACCGGGTGCGCTCCTGCTGAATGACGGGGGCGTGCGGATTGTCATCCGGTCCCAGCACCAGAACGAACCCGCCGACGGTGCAGTCCGGGAAGGCTCGCTGAAGAGCCACCATGGCCGGAGCCAACGACGGCGGCGCCACCCGGCGGTCGCCGCGCCACAGCTCGCTGCCGTCCCACCGGTATACGCCGTCGGGCACCTGCATCGAGCCGATCACGGCCAGTCGGTCCCCGCACAGCACCACATGGTCGATGGCGCCGGAGCTCATCCGTCCGAAGGTGAGGTGGATGCCGGTGACTAGACGGCTCGCCGGCAGCGACGACAGCACCAGATTCTGCAGCACCCTGATGGTGCGCGACTCACGGACCAGCCGGTTCCCGGCGGGCAGAATGCCACGTTTGCGGGGTGCACCGTGGACCTGTTGAGAGCTGCGGGCCAGATCGAGCGCCGTGTCGTCGTCCAGCGGCGGTAGATAGGTCACCGTCCCGGCACTGCCGGCGGGCGATCGTCCGGCGGCATGTCGAGGCCGGGGTGATGATCCGGTCGTCGGTCCTGATGCCGATCCGGGTGCCGGTCCTGATGCCGGTCCCGACGCCGAGCCGGTGGTGCCGAATCGGCGGTCGTAGTGGTGACGGGACGAGGGGTCCCCGACGAGTTCCCAGGCTCGGCTGACCAGACGGAACTCCTCGGCATTGCCCCCGTAGTCGGGATGGGTACGGCGGGCAGCACGGCGCCAGGCGGCCTTGAGGGTGGCCGTGTCCGCGTCGAAGGAGACCCCGAGAACCTCATAGGCGGATCGGCCGCCCAGATCCGATGGGGTCATGACCGCCTCACCCGGTATCGTCCGAAGAGCGCCCCGTCTTCTTCCAGCAGTCCGACCAGGTCCAAGGAGGAAGATTCGGGCAGAGACGGGCCGGCGACGATGCGGCCTGCATCCGGGCCGGCCAGCAACGGGGACACGGACAGACACAACTCATCGGCCAGCCTGTCCGCAGCGAACCAGCCGAACACCGTGGGGCCGCCCTCTGCGTGGACGAGTCGGTGCCCTCGCTCTGCCAGCGCAGTACGAATCCGGGCCGGTTCGGCCCTCTGGGTGCCGCACTCCACGATCTCGGCGACTTCTGCCAGCGCGGCTTTGCGGCCGCCGTCGGCCTCCGATCCCGTCAGGATCAGTGGTCTGACCGGCGCATTCGTGAAGAAGGCGCTGTCGGGGTCGAGGTCGAGCTGCCGGGAGACCACGGCGATGCTCGGATGATCGGGCATTCCCTTGTCGCGGCGCCACGCCCGGTCGTGTTCGGAGAGCAGGGCGCCGTCATAGCCCTCGGTGCGCAGGGTGCCGGCGCCGACCAGGATCACGTCCGCCGGCCGCCGCAGCAGCGAGAACAGCCGGCGATCCGCCGGGGTGCCGAGCCCACCGGAACGACCGTCCAGTTCGGCCGCACCGTCTGCGGACGCCACGAAATTGAACCGGACCCACATCCCATCGGGGTGGCGATGCTCCTCACCGGGCGGGGCATAGAACTCCACGAGGTCGTCGTCGGCAAGGTCGGCGGTGAGGGCCGGGCTGGCGAGTCCGGCCGGATAAGGATGGACAAGTGCTCTCATCGTGCGGCTTTCCGTGCTGGCGGGAATGCTGTCGGTCCGGTCCAGTCCGCGCCGTCGTCGGGTCCGGGGGACCGGTCGGCGTCGCGGTTCTGTCCGTTCAGGTTATGTTCGAGCCGAACAGGCTCACGCCAACCCATGATGGCCTCGGTCATCCGGACGGCGGAAACGGACGGGCCGACCTGGTGCATTCGGAGGATGCGTGCCCCGTTCATGACACAGACCTGGGCCGCCGCCAGTGAACCTGCCAGCCGCTGCGACTTGTGCTGGCCAAGGGCCTCACCGATGAAGTCTTTGTTGGACACGGCTGCCAGCGCGGGGAAACCCAGGGACGCGATCTCCCCGAAACGCCGCGTGAGCTCCAGGGAATGCAGCGTGTTCTTGTTCAGATCATGGCCGGGGTCCACGATGATCTTCTCCTCCGGCACGCCGAGCGACACGGCGAGGTCGATCCGGCGCAGCAGGCGCTCGCGGACCTCGGCCACGACGTCGTCGTACTGTGGGGACGGCACGGGCGTCCGCGGACTGGCCAGGGAGTGCGTGATGACCAGGTGCGCGCCGCCGGCAGCGACCACGCGGCCGAGATCATGGTGGTGTAACCCGGTCGTGTCGTTGATGACGTCCGCGCCGGCGGCGATGGCCTGCTCCGCCACGGACGGCTGGAAGGTGTCTGCGGAGAGGATCGCGGTGAAGGCCTGACCGGCCGCACGGTGGTCCTCGCTGCAGTCCTCATTGCTGCCCACGGTGCGGGCCTTACGGAGCGCGGCGATCACCGGGACCACCCGTGCGGCTTCCTCCTCCGGCGGTAGTTCCGGTCCGGGAGCGAACGGGACCCCACCCACGTCGACCCAGTCGGCGCCGTCGTCGATCGCCCGGCGAGCGGCGCTCACGGCGGCGTCGAGCGCGAAGGATGCACCGTCGTCGTAAAAGGAGTCCGGTGTCCGATTGACGACGGCCATCACCAGAATGCTGGAACGAAAGTCCACCGTGCGGTGCGCGAACTCCTGGACCGGGTGCTGGTACTCCGGTTCGACCATGGGCATCGCGCGGACTCCTCGGGTGGATGGCCATTTCGGTGGATGGCCTTTTCATTCTCAGTCATGCGTGGCGGTTTCGGATCATTCTGGCAGCAACCGTGATGACCACCAGCTCAGCGGGCACAATGAGGAAGCATGCCCCGCCTTCCCCGCCCACGCCCAGACGGTCCTGAACTCGAGGTGGTCGATCCGGCCGATGGAGCATGGTTGGCAGGGATGCTGGAAGCCGGAGACAAATGGGCCGGTAGTGGTCGCGCGGCCATGATCGTTCCCGCCGGAAATCCGGCGCCTTATGAGGCCATCGCTCGCATCTTCCACCCGGTCCCGTGGCATCACCACCGCTGGGACGCGGCGGCCGCAGACCGATGGAGGTCACGGGGCCTGGAACCGGAGTCGTACTGGGATGCGCATCGAGATGGTGCCGCGTCAGGAGGCGGGCTCAACGCCTACGGAACGACGACGTGGGAGCAGGTGGCTCAGGAACAGGGCACCGAGTTCCATGCATCGGCTCAGTGGTCAGATCTGTCCCTGAGCGACGACAACGGGTTCGCGATATCACGGCACGATCCAGATCTGCAGTTCGGGCAAGTCGCCTTCGGCCACCTGGCTTCGCCCACCATGGCGGCGCTGGCCGGGGTGCTGCTGGACCATACGACCACGCCGGGCCAGCTCGTGCTCGGGCTCTGGGAAGGACAGTCATGGCTTCAGGGTGGCGGAGTCCGGTTGACGGTGATGGAGTCCGATGAGTTCGGGCGGGCCGATGGAGCAGGACGGGCTGGCCGGGTGAGGAAGACGGCGCGCGAAGTTCTGCCACCGGCCTTTGGTCCCCGTACGACGGCGGCCTTGCGCGACGATCGTCGGTTGCTCGACGTCGGTGACGGGTACCGCAGGTACTTGCTGGTGCGGGACGATGGCACGGCACTGCAGCGGCCGGTGTGGAGGAGTGCCGGGCTCGATCAGGTGGAACAATCCCCGCAGCTGGCGTGGCCTCAGGACCGGGCGTGGACGCTGGCCAGCGAGATCGACGTCGACTCGACCCTCGTCGCCGGTTCGGCGGATCTGGTGCGGGCGATTTGTACGCATCCGGAGCTGGAGGCCGCGGCCGTACGGCCGGACACCGACCTCACAGCCTTCGCCGACACGGTGAATAGCCGAGAATGAACCACAGAGAAGGCAGAGAAGGCAGACAATGCTGAGAAGGCCGGCAGGGAACTGACAACCCTGGGCCACCCGCTCGTACACTGGAGACATGCCCCTTTCCGCCTCCCGGTCCCGCGTCTACCTCGACCATGCCGCGACCACAGCGATCCGCCCGGCAGCACTCGAGGCGTTCACCGTGAGCACGCAGTCCATCGGCAATCAGTCGTCCCTGCATCAGTCCGGACGTCACGCCAAACTCCGGGTCGAGACCGCCCGGGACGCGCTCGCCGCCACGCTCGGGGCGCACTCCAGCGAGATCATCTTCACCTCCGGAGGAACGGAGTCGGACAACCTCGCGCTCAAGGGCCTGTATTGGGCACGTCGTGACGAGTCTGGCGCGCAGATCCCCGCACGGAATCGCATTGTGCTCACCGGCCTGGAACACCACGCCGTTCTCGACACGGCGACCTGGCTGGAGACCCATGAGGGGGCGCGCCTGGACTTCGTGCGAGTCGGGCCCGACGGGATGGTGGATCTCGACGAGTGGCGATCCACCCTGGCCCGGGATCCGGAAAGCGTCGCGGTGGCCACCCTGATGTGGACCAACAATGAAATCGGCACCATTCAGCCCGTGGCCGAGGCTGCCGCCATCGCCGCGGAGTACGGCGTGCCGTTCCACACGGACGCGGTCCAGGCGTTCGGCACGGTGCCCGTCGATTTCTCTGCTTCGGGGGCGACGACCATGGCGGTCACGGGGCACAAGATCGGGGCACCGGTCGGCGTCGGGGCCCTGCTGGTGCGCCGCGATGCCGTCCTGACGCCAGTGCAGCACGGCGGCGGCCAGGAGCGCGACATCCGCTCGGGAACCATCCCGGCTGCGTTGATCGAGGCCTTTGCCGCCGCGGCCACGGAGGCGCACGCCAACCTCGACACTGAGCGGGAGCGCGTGGGCGCCCTGCGGGACCGGCTGATCGAGGGCATACGCGCCGTGATTCCCGACGCGCAGCTCACCGGGGCCGAGGACCGCGACCCGCAGACGGGGGAGAAGCTCCCCGCCGGCACACGCCGTGCCCCGGGCAACGCGCATTTCATCTTCCCCGGCTGCGAAGGAGACTCCATCCTGTTCGGCCTGGACATGGCCGGCGTCGAGGCCTCCACGGGGTCCGCCTGCTCGGCCGGAGTGCCGCGACCCTCGCACGTCCTGGTGGCGCTGGGCATCGACGAGGACCTGGCTCGGTCCGTCCAGCGATTCAGCCTCGGGCATACTTCCACGGTCGAGGACGTTGACCACGTGTTGTCCGTGTTGCCGGAGGTCCATGCCTCGGCGCTGCGTGCCGGCATGGCCGGACATGCCTCCTCGATCGAGACGGCCAACAGCCAACGTTGAAGGGAACATCCAGTATGAAGGTCCTCGCCGCCATGAGCGGAGGAGTCGACTCCGCCGTCGCCGCTGCCCGGGCCGTGGACGCCGGTCACGAAGTGGTCGGGGTGCATTTGGCGCTGTCCCGGATGCCCGGCACGCTGCGGACTGGGTCGCGTGGGTGCTGCACCATTGAGGATTCGCGGGACGCATGGCGTGCCTGCGAGAAACTCGGTATTCCGTACTACACCTGGGACTTCTCGGAGCGGTTCAAGGAGGACGTGGTGGACGACTTCGTGGCCGAATACGCCGCGGGGCGCACCCCGAACCCCTGCATGCGCTGCAACGAGCGGATCAAGTTCGCCGCTCTACTGGAGAAGGCCCTCGCCCTGGGGTTCGACGCCGTCTGCACCGGCCACTACGCCCAGGTCGTCCGCACCGATGACGGCAGCTTGGAACTGCACCGCGCCGCGGACTGGGCCAAGGATCAGTCCTACGTGCTCGGCGTGTTGACCGCCGAGCAGCTCGAGCGCTGCCTGTTCCCGCTGGCGGAGACACCCTCCAAGGACTTGGTGCGGGCGGAGGCCGCGGAGCGTGGGCTGTCCGTGGCCGCCAAGCCGGACTCCCATGACATCTGCTTCATTCCCGATGGCGACACCCGCGGCTGGCTGAATGAGCGCATCGACATGACCGAGGGGACCATTCTCGACACCGAGGGCAACGAGCTGGGCACCCACGCCGGCGCCCAGGCCTTCACGGTGGGTCAGCGCAAGGGCCTGAACATCGGCCGGCCCGCCCCGGACGGTCGTCCGCGCTTCGTGCTCGAGGTCCGGCCCAAGGACAACACCGTGGTCGTGGGCTCCAAGGAGATGCTCGCGGTGGACCGAATCGTCGGCATCCGGCCGTCGTGGGCCGGCGCCGCCCTGGCCGAGGAGGCCACCGGCGAATGGTTCGACTGCCATCTGCAGGTGCGCGCGCATGGGGACACCGTCCCCGCTCGTGCCCGGGTCGGGTTGCCCTCGGCGGACAGTACGGCCGATGGTACGGCCGACAGCACTCAGGCGCCCGACGGCGGCACTTGGGTCATCGAACTCGACGAACCTCTGACCGGGGTCGCCCCCGGACAGACAGCCGTGCTGTACCGGGGTACCCGCGTGCTGGGCCAGTCGACGATCGACACCGCGGTCAACATGGCGCGGGTGGCCTGAGCACCGCCGTCGCCGACCGTAGGCTAGAGGCATGACCGCAGATCACGCCGGAGAGACCGGCCAGAACCCGGACGCCGACTACGATCCGCACGCCTCGTCGCTGCAGGGCACGGCCGATCCGGAGGTCCTCGAGGAGTTGTATGCAATCCGGGGAAGTATCGACAATTTCGACGCGACCCTCGTTTATCTGCTGGCCGAGCGTTTCAAGTGCACCCAACGGGTCGGACGGCTCAAAGCCGGGCACAACCTGCCGCCGTCGGACCCCGGCCGTGAGGCCGCGCAGATCCAGCGATTGCGCCGACTGGCCGAGGATGCGGATCTGGATCCGGCGTTCGCCGAGAAGTTCCTGAACTTCATCGTCTCCGAGGTCATCCAGCACCACCGCGCCATCGTCGCCGACCGTGGCTGAGGGGGACCAGAGCGTGGACACGGGTACTGGCGCCGCGCCGGAGACTGTGCGCGCCACTCTGCTGGGCGCCTGGCCGGGGGCCGACCCCGTCGTCGCCGCCCGGGACATGGTCTCCGGGCTGGGCAGTCCGCACCTGCCGGTGCTGCCCGAATTGCCGGCGAGAGGGCCCGGTTCCGATGCCGTCGGCCGCAGCGCCGGCCTGCTGGAGGAACTCGCGGTGGATCTGCAACCCCACGGCTGGCGCCTGGTGCCCGAGCCCGGAATGGACCACCGCCGCGCCGTCTCAGCGTTGAGCACGGACCGCCACGCCCTGACCGACATCGCTGGAGAAGCCGGCCTCGAGCTGGACGACCTGGCCCTCCGGGTCAGGGGGCCGATGAGCCTGGCCGCTGACCTCTGGCTGACCGGGGGAGAACGGTCGCTCTCGGACTACGGAGCGCGCCGGGATGTGGCCCAGTCCCTGACGGCTGGGCTGGCCGCGCAGGTTCGCTCGATGCGGGCCCAGACCGGGGCCTCGCGGCTGACCGTCATCGTGGACGAGCCGCGCGCCGCGGCGATTCTCTCCGGGACGCTGCCGACCGCGAGCGGTTACCGCACCGTGCGGTCCATTCCCCGCACCGAAGTCCGCGCCGCGTGGACCGCCCTCGCACAGGCGGTGATCGACGCCGGCGCCAGCAGCGTCGTTCTCGCGCCCGGTCGTAGCGGTGCCGGGGAGGCCTGGCCGTGGACGGATCTGGCTCTACTGGCTTCCGAGTCGTTGCCCTCGGCCTCGTCGCCCTCGTCGCCCTCGGCTTCGGGTCCAGTACCGGAGCCGATGTCGGCCCTGGCCCTACCGCTGGTGCCCCTGGAAGGCCCCGGTTCAGACGCCTCGTGCTGGGACATCGTGGCCGGTTGGACGGAGGCCGGAAGGCACATCGTGTTCCGGCTCCCCGAGCCCGGCCCGGCCGGGGACCGTGACCACAGGCCCTACCGGGACACCGCCGTCGGGATCGCCCGGACGTGGGAGCGCATCGGCCTGGATCCCGCTCGGCTGGCGCAGCTGGTGTTGGCGGCGCCGGACCAGTCCGGAGCCACGCGGCTCACCGCGAACCGCACGCTCGAGGCCACGGTGGCCGCCGCCGAGCAACTCGACCGCATCCGCCAAGACGGCGGCCTCGCCTGACACCCGCAAACCAAGGGAGAGACTTACAGTCGGCCGGCGGCCTTAAGTCTCAGGTAGGTGTCGGCGAGGGCCGGCGGCAACTGATGCGGTGCGGCGTCGACCACCTCGACGCCCAGCATCTCCAGTTCGCGGGCTGCTGCGAGGCGTTCCAGTCCGGAGCGTTCGGCCGCGGCCGCGCGGAACGTCGTCTCAGCGTCGTCGCGCTGTTGGGCCATGACAGCCAATTGTGGATCCGTGACCGAGGCGACCACTACTTGATGCCGGGCCGTCAGGGTGGGCAACACCGGTAGCAGCCCTTCCTGCAGCGACGCCGCATCCAGATCCGTCAGCAACACGACGAGGGAACGCTGCCGGGATACCGCCGCGACCTCGACCGGGATGTGCGACCAGTCCGCGGCCAGCAACGTCGGTTGGACCGGAGCCAACGCGGTGACCATCCGGTGGAGCAGGTTGCCCTTCTCCGTGGAGGAGACGCGGGCCCGGATCTTCCGGTCGAAGGCGAGCAGCTCCACCCGGTCGCCACCCGCGGAGGCCAGCGCGGCCAGCAGGAGCGAGGCCTCGATGCCGGTGTCCAGCTTGGGCTCGTCGTCCACCCGAGCGGCGGAGGTACGGGAGGTGTCCAGCACGATCACCACCCGCCGATCGCGCTCGGGACGCCACGTGCGCACCACCACGTCTTGACGGCGCGCGGTGGCCCGCCAGTCGATGGATCGCACATCATCACCGCGCACGTAGTCCCGCAACGAATCGAATTCAGTGCCACCGCCGCGAGTCTGGACGGCGGAGCGCCCATCCATCTCGCGCAGCCGGGCCAAGCGGGAGGGCAAGTGCCGCCGTGAGCGGAACGGGGGCAGGATGGTGACCTCGCCCGGAACCGGATGTGTGACCTGGCGAGCGGCCACGCCCAGAGGACCCCAGGAACGGACGGTCACCGACGCCGTCCGCAACCGTCCCCGGCGCCGCGGCGTCAGTGTGGTGACCACCCGGCGTCGTTCCCCTGCCGGCACGTCCAGCGCCACGGCTGCATCGGCGCGAGGCGGGAGGTCGGCAGGCAGCGTTTGACCGGCCGACGGCTGCCAGGCGTCCCGCAGTGACCCGCGCAGCCGGCGTCGTCCGTGGTGAGTGACCAGGAGACCGTTGGTGATGGACTCATCCAGGCGGCTGGACGTCGGCAACTCCCGTTCGAAGACCACCGAACGGGGCGAGGCCGCCAGCAACAGGTCCACACCAGCCACGATCGCCAGCGCCAGCAGGCACCATCCGAGGGTGCCGAAGCCGGGGCGGAGTACCACCGGGACCAGCATCAGGAGGGTCAGGGCGAAGAATCGGCCGGAGAGCACCGTCAGTCGAGCACCAGACTCAACGGGGGACCGGGACGGTGGCCAGCAGCCCGGAGATCACCTGGTCGGTGCTGACCCCGTCCAGCTCGGCCTCGGGACGCAGGGACACCCGGTGGCGCAGGCACGGCAGCGCCATGGCCTGGACGTCGTCCGGGGTGGTGAAGTCCCGGCCATTGAGCCAGGCCCACGCCTTGGCGGTCTGCAGCAGAGCCGTAGAGCCGCGCGGTGAGACGCCCAACTGAAACGACGGCGAGACCCGCGTCGCCCGCGCCAGGTCGGTGATGTACCCCAGGACCTCCGGTCCGGACTGAACACGCCCGACGGCGGCGCGTGCGGCCTGGAGGGTCGCGGCATCCGTCACAGCCCTGACGCCGGCCGAGGCCAGGTCCCCGGCGTCGAATCCCTCGGCATGGCGGCGCAGAATCTCCACCTCGTCCTCACGCTCCGGCAACTGGAGAGTGACCTTGAGCAGGAAGCGGTCCAGCTGAGCCTCGGGCAGCGGATAGGTGCCCTCATACTCCACCGGGTTCTGGGTGGCGGCCACCATGAACGGGTCGGGCAGTGATCGCGAGACCCCGTCGACGGACACCTGTCCCTCGGCCATGGCCTCGAGCAGGGCCGCCTGGGTCTTCGGCGGAGTGCGGTTGATCTCATCGGCCAGCAGCAGGTTCGTGAACACTGGTCCCCGGCGGAACTCGAACTCGCCGGTCTTGGTGTCATACACCAGCGAACCGGTCACATCGCCCGGCATCAGGTCCGGAGTGAACTGCACGCGGTGGGTGTCCAGGGCCAGCGCGGCGGACAGCGTGCGCACCAGCAGGGTCTTGGCCACCCCGGGCACGCCCTCCAACAGAATGTGCCCGTGGCACAGCAGCCCGATCAGCAGTCCCGTGACGGCAGGCTGCTGCCCGACGACGGCCCGGCCCACTTCCTGCCGGACGCGATCGAACGCTCGTCGCAGGTCGTCGTCGGCCGGGGCCGAGGCCGCGGGTGTTGGAGGCGTTGATGACGTTGGTGGGGCCGGCTGTGTTGGTTGGCTCGGCTGGGCCGGCTGTCGGTCCGGAGGTTCGGGGGAGGGGACGGTCATGGTGTCCTTCCGTCGGGCTGGTCGGGCTGGTCGGGCTGATCTGGTTGATGCGGGGTCCGGGACTGGCCGGGTGAGGGATTCAGCGCCGTGTGGACGGCGTCCTCCAACTCCCGCAGCTGGCGGGCGGCGGTGACGAGCTCTCGGGCCGACGCGACGTGGCCGACGTCGAGCACGGCCGCCACACTCGCGGGGTCTCTGTTCGTGGTCCTGGCCGTTGACGCCGCCACCGCATCCAGGGAGGCGCCGTGGCCCAACCGGAGCAGACGGGACAGCCGCACCAGGGTGGCTGCGCGCAGCGACCGGGCTGCGGCATGGTGCTGACCGGATCGCTCGTAGAGCCGTGCCCGACCGATCGCGGTCTCCGAGCCGGGCACCACCACGGGCAGCGGCTCCACGGCCAGTGGTCCATGGCGGCGACCCCGCCACAGCATGAGCACCACCAGGCAGACGACGAGCCATAGCCCGGCAGGGCGGACCCAGTCCGGCAGCAGCTGATCCGTTGTGGGCGGGCCCGGATCGATGGCAACGTCGTCCAACCCGGGCAGGTACCAGATAACGTCCGCAGAGCGTCCGAGCGTCCAGAGAGACACCACGGCGTGACCCTCCTCGGCCACCCCGTCGTTCGCCAGGACCCGGTGGTTGCCGATCACCACAGCACCCTCGGCCGTCTCCAGCAGCGTCTGCGCGGGACCGGCGGCCCCGGCGTCCGTCCCCGGAACGGCGAAGCAGGCACTGCCGCCGTCACCGACTCGGTAGGAGCGGCCCTCGGCGGTCACCGTCTCCGCCTCCCGGCCGGCGCTGAGTTCACAGCGGTCTCCGGCGGACAGCCGGTCACCGTCGGTCTGGTCGTCGTCGGGAACCTGCCCGGCCTGGGAGACCGACGGAGCCAGTGCATCCAGCTCCGGCAGCCCGGGCTCGACGAGCACTCTCCGCGAAGGAACCACAGCCCGGGCGAACTCATCGAGTCCCTCGCGGGGCAGGTAGCCAGCAGCGTCGTGGTACAGCACCGGTGCCTCGGGATGCTGGGCCGCGAGATCCAGCGCCTCCTCGAGGGAATCGGCCGGATGGACCGCGATGCCGTGGTCCTCGAGCACGTGAGTGACGGCTCGGGCCCCGTTCGGCCGGGCCGAATCGGTGGCGAGCTGCCGACCGTCGAACTCCTGGCGCATCAACGACGGCAGCATCACCAGCACCAGGAGCACGGCCAGGACGAACCAGATCCACGCTTTCCGCCACCAGTGGGTGATGGCCTGGGCCGTACTGGGCACGGCCGGTTGGGCGGCCGGTGGGGTGGATGGTGGAGCAGGGCTGGTGGTCGAGACAGGAGCGCTCATCGTGGAACCGCCAATCCGGACTGCCGACCACCGGCTCCACCCTGACCACCAGCGTGAGCGGTCTCCAGAGTGGCCTCACGCAGTCGCTCCTCGAGATCCCGAATCGCAGTGGCCTGCGCGGAGCTCGCCGTGCGATGACCATAGATCACCGCGTTGAAGGCGATCGCGGCGGAGGCAAGTGCGGAGCGCTCGGCCGGAAAGACCGCTCCGAGAGCCTGTGCCGCTTCTGTGGCGGTCCGTCCCGGCCGGTGGTCCAGGATCGTGCGCTCTTCGGCGTGACGGACCAGGGCCCGGTACCAGGAGACCAACGCCGCGCTGTGATCTCCGGCCGCGAAGGCAGCCTGCGCGGCCCGGCGATGCTCCTCAGGGGTGACCGTACGGTCGGAGAGCACGGCGGTGTCCCGGCTGGTCCGGGCGGCGGCAGGGGGCCGCGGGCGTACCAGCACCAGCACGACGACGGCCACGGCCACCAGAATCAGCGGCAGGATCCAGACGGGCCAGGAGGGTGAGGCTCCGGTGACGGAGCTCAGCCAGTCACCGATGGCGGCCAGGGCGTCGCGGAACCACTCCAGGACGGGATTCGGCTCTGCCCGGGCGTAGTCGGGATGGGCCAACTCGTCCTGGAGCAGTCGGCGGGCTTCCTCGCGGTCCGGCTGCCAGCCGTCCGGAGGGGGCGTGGCCGTCGTCGTGATCAAGATCAGGCCGAACGCCGGCTCAGAAGCCGTGCTGGCCGTGCTGGCCGTGCTGGCCGGATTTCCCGAACTGCGCTGGACCGTTGTCCTGGCCCGGGCTTCCGGCCGGCTGGTGGCGGCCCGGCACCAGGTCCTCGATGCCGGCGGCGGCCTGGACGTCGCGGACGGTGCTGAACCGATCGTCGTCGCTCATGCCCGCCGCATCCGCGGCCGCGGCCAGATCGAGGTCGAAGCTCTCGTGGCGAATCCGGTAGTCCACGTAGAGCAGAGCCATCAGGCAGGCCATATAGGCCATGGCGAGGGCATTGACCAATCCGGTCACCGCCACGGTGATCGTCATCCACAGGCGGGAGGCGTCGAGCATCTGTTGCGCGGAGTCGGTGGGAGCGAAGGGTGCCGACAAGCCACTGATCATCGAGATGGGCGTGGTGATCACGGAGGACACGACGCCGACGATGACGGCCACCAGCAGGACGATGCCGAAGGTCCGCCACCAGTGGCCGCGGGTCAAGGACCAGGATCGACCGAAGGCCTTCCAGGGTCCTTTCAGCTCCACGGCAGCGGCGGCGGGGGCGAGGAGGAGCTTGACGTACAGCCACACCCAGAGTACGACCATGCCGATCGTCAGCAGCACCAAGAGCAGACCCATCAGGCCGGCCATGCCCCCGTCCGACGAGGACACCGCCACGAAGAGCCCCACCATGACTCCGAGATAGAGCACGAGGGTCACGGCCCCGGCCAGCAGGTAGAACGCGCCGATACCGATGAGCGACCAGATCTGCTGTCCGGTCAGCTTCCATGCCTGACCCAGCGACGTCTTCAGGCCGGCGGCGGATCGCAGGACGACGATCGACAGGACGCCGTTCGCCAGTAGACCGGCCAGGGACGAGACCAGCGCCCCCAAGAGCGCGAGTCCCATGGACCCGAAGATCTGTCCGAAGACCGGATTGGTGCTCGGGTCGCCCCTGAAGGGATTCTGACCGGATTGCTCCATCAGCACCACGTCCTGAGCCACGTTGAAGAACGTGGTGGCCGCGAAGACGGACACGAGAATCTGGACGAGTGCGACGATCAGCGCGGTGCCCAAGACTGCGGCCGCATTGCGCCGGATCGCGGCGAAAGAAGCACCGAGGAGGTCACCCAACGCCAGTGGAGTCAGAGGAATGATGCCCGGGCGACGGGACGGCTTGCCGTAGCCGGGCTGCGGCGAGTAACCGTAGGGGTTCTGCTGGCTGAGAGGTGGTCCGGCCGGCTGCCCATAGGCGCCGTACGGTGACTGGCCCGCAGGCGATCCCCATGCCGGCGGGTACGTGGGTGCGGGCCCGGGGCCGGGAGGCGGTTCGGGGGTCGGGTCGGAGGTCGGGTCGTCATTCTGGTTCTGGCGCTCGTCCAACGGAGGTCCCCCTGATGTTCCTGCTGTCCTCGTGGGCTGTGCTACCGGGCGAATCAGCCGCGGCGCGCCCACACGCACCCGACTATATCGGTCGTGTCATCACTTGTCGGATAAGGTAGAACGGATGGCCATTCGGGCCGGTCCGAACGGGCCTGCCGACGGCGTCGACGGCCGGCGGGCCCCGTCCGTGGGAACTTCAGTCAGGGAGGAAGAATCCGGTGAAGGCCAGAATTCTCGTAGTCGATGATGACGAGGCGCTGTCGGAGATGATCGGCATCGTCTTGCGCAACGACGGCTTCGACCCGATGTTCTGCGCGGACGGTTCGCAGGCGCTGGAGGCCTTCCGGTCCTTCCGCCCCGATCTGGTGCTCCTGGATCTCATGCTTCCCGGCATGGACGGAATCGAAGTCTGCCAGATCATCCGCGCCGAGTCGGACACTCCCATCGTCATGCTGACCGCCAAATCGGACACCTCCGATGTGGTCCGCGGACTCGAGGCCGGTGCCGACGACTACGTGCCGAAGCCGTTCAAACCGGCCGAACTGGTGGCGCGGGTCCGGGCTCGGCTGCGCGAGGGAGACACCCGCGCTCCCGAGACCCTGAAGATTGCTGACCTGACCATCGATGTCGCCGGGCACCAGGTCACTCGCGGGGACGGGTCCATCCAGTTGACGCCCCTGGAGTTCGATCTGCTCGTGGCCCTGGCTCGCAAGCCCTGGCAGGTCTTCACGCGGGAGATGCTGCTCGAAGAGGTGTGGGGCTATCGCCACCAGGCAGACACCCGGTTGGTCAATGTCCATGTGCAGCGCTTGCGCTCCAAGGTGGAGAAGGATCCGGAGAACCCCGAGGTCGTGCTGACAGTGCGCGGGGTCGGCTACAAAGCCGGCCAGAGCTGAATTGACCCCGGGTACCATCACCACCTCCGAGCAGCCGGAGACGGAGACGCCCGACGCCGGCGGTCGGGCCCACACGACGGTCGGCCGGTGGTGGTTGGCCCTGCGACGCCGGTGGACCGCGTCCCTGCAGTTGCGCACGGTGGCCCTGACCGCCGTCCTGACGCTCGTGGCGGCCGGGGTGCTGGCGCTCTTCCTCACCCAGCAGATCACCTCCGGACTGTTCCAATCGCGCTTCAACCAGGTGGAGGCCGAGTCCCAGCGCGGACTGAACCAGGCACGGTCCATCTTCGAGAACTCGGTGACGAACGACCCCGAATCGACCACGCAATTGGTGACGAACACGCTCAACCAGCTGGCCGGTGACACCGGAGCCACGGTGGTCCGGGACATGCTGCTGGTTCCGCTGGAGGATTCCCAGAACCTCTACGTCGGCGCCATGTCCAACTCGGATCTGTCGCCCGATGTCATCCCGAGCGAACTGTCCCAGGCGGTGCACGAAGGCAGCGGCTCCTACTGGCAGTCGATCGCGCTGCCCCAGGAAGACGGCGGGACCAGCCCCGGCCTGGCCTTCGGCACGCGCGTGACACTGCCGCCGGGCAATGTCTATGCGCTGTACATGGTCTATGACCTCTCCAGTGTTCAGGAGACCCTGGACTACCTGATGCGTGTCCTCGTGGTGGCCGGGGCGATGTTGGTGATGATGAACTCGCTGATCGCGGTGTACGTGACCCGCTCCGTGGTTCGGCCGGTGGGCCAGGCGGCCTCCACGGCGGAGTCCCTCTCCTCCGGAGATCTTTCCGTGCGCATGCCGGTCAAGGGAGAGGATGAGATGGCACGGTTGGCCACCTCCTTCAACCGGATGGCGGACAATATCCAGGACCAGATCACGCAGCTGGCCGAACTCTCTCAAATGCAGCAACGGTTCGTCTCGGACGTCTCGCACGAATTGCGCACCCCGTTGACCACCGTGCGGATGGCCGCCGAGGTGCTGTACGACTCTCGCGGTGAATTCGACGCGATCAATCGTCGTTCGACCGAATTGCTATACCACCAGGTGGAGCGGTTCCAGGCCTTGCTGGCCGACCTGCTCGAGATCACCCGCTTCGACGCCGGCGCCGCGACCATGGCCGCTGAGAAGACGGACATCCTGCACTTAGCAGCCGATGTGGTCCTCACGGCGCAGCCGTTGGCCAACAAGGCCAACACGGTCGTCTATCTGGTGCCCGATGAGACCGACGCCACGGCCGACGTCGATCCCCGCCGCATCGAGCGCATTGTCCGCAACCTGGTCAACAACGCCATCGAGCACGGTGAGGGCAGGCCGGTGGACGTCATCGTCGGGGCGGACGAGGACAGCGTGGCCGTGGTCGTCCGGGACCATGGCATCGGGATGTCCCAGGAGCAGGCGTCCCGCGTCTTCGACCGATTCTGGCGAGCTGATCCGGCCCGTGCTCGGAGCACGGGCGGATCGGGTCTCGGCCTGTCGATCGCCGCAGAGGACACGCGTCTGCACAACGGACGTCTGGATGCCTGGGGTGAACTGGGCCGAGGTTCTGCGTTCCGGCTGACGATCCCACGTCGAAGCGGCGACACCGTGGGTGAGGGATCGCCTCTGGATCTGCCTCCGGAGTATGCGGACGCGAAGCGGCGGTTGCCGACGGACATCGAGAATCCGGAGCCAGAGCAGTTGAATGGGGAGGCTATGCCGGACCGTATCCACGAGCAGTCATTGTTCATGCCCCGCCCGGAGACCCCGCCGAAGGGATTGCCACCGCAGGACTCGCCAGACGAGGAGGGCCGGGACTGATGGTGTCACGACCGAGTTCACCACGCCGTTCGCCCTGGTGCTGGCTGGCCGCGCTGCTGGCGGGCCTGATGATGCTGAGCGGTTGTGCGCACCTGCCCCAGAGCGGCCCTGTGGGCACCTCGGAGCCACTCCCGGGCGCCGACAACCAGATGAACTACACGTTCACCCCGGCCGGTCCCACCGAGGACGCCAGTCCCGAAGAGGTCATCCGCGGATTCCTCAACGCCGGAACGGGCATCCAGGATGACTATGCGACGGCGCGGCAGTTCCTGACCGATGATGCGGCCGAGACCTGGAATCCCGAGGCGAGGACCCTGGTCTACAACGAGACGCCGACCGTGGTGCCCTCGGCTGAGGAAGACCACTTCGGCGTCCAGATCGAGGTCGACTCGGTGGTCGACGAGCGCGGGATCATGAATCGGATGCCGAGCAACACCTCCGAGGCCGTGGAGTTTTCGATGACTCAAGTGGACGGGCAATGGCGGATCTCGGAGGCGCCGGACGGCACCATGCTGGAATCTGCACAGTTCCTGGCCCTCTTCGCTTCGCACGAGCTGTACTTCTACGACCAGTCGTACGCCTACGCGGTGCCGGATCTGCGGTGGTTCCTCAAGCGCCCGGGAACGGCCGCGGACATTGTCGGTGCCCTGCTGGATGGACCCGCCCCCTACCTCGATGGTGCCGTCCGGACGGCATTCCAGTCCGGGTCCGAACTGAGCCGGCCCTCCGTCCCGATCAATTCGGGGGCCGCCAAGGTCGACCTGACCCAACAGACGATCGAAAGCGCCGACCCCGTGACGCGCTGGCGGATGAAACAACAACTGGAGCTCACTCTGGACGGCCTGAACAACGTCTCTGACGTGGACCTGTCTGTCGACCTGAACGCCATCGATCTGGGCCAGGCGCCGTCGAACTTTGAGACGGCTCGCATCGATCCGGGTGTGGGCTCCACCCAGGTGGCGGTCGCCGACGGGGAATTGGTGTACTTCGAGGGTGATGCCACCGTTCCTGTGGGCGGGCTGCAACTCGACCTGGACTCCGAGCCCGTTGACCCCGCCATGAGTCTGGACGGCACCCGGTTTGCCTTCCTGAATTCCGAACGTACGCAGATGATCTCCGCCGGCACGGACGGCACACAGGAATTGGAGATCGAGGGAAGCGAGTTGACGCGACCGAGCTTCGATCTCTCCGGCTGGACGTGGACCGTCGATCACGCCAACGGAACCAGGGTGATGGCTGTTCCCTCGGCTGCGGGCAGTGACGAGTCTCGAGAGATCAGCGCGGAATGGATCGGCGACCGAACCGTCCAGGCACTGCGGATCTCCCGTGATGGGACGCGAGCGGCCATCATCGCGGGAGAAGGAGATGCGGCCCATCTCTACCTTTCTGGCGTGGTCCGTGATTCGGAGGGTGTGCCACGCGGCCTTGGTTCACCGGTCCGCCTCGAGCCCACGGTCCCCGTCAACGATGTGAACTGGGCCTCGGACCAGGAGCTTCTGGTAGCGGCCACCAGTGATTCCGAGTCGGTGGAGGCGCAGATCGTCGGACTCGACGGTTCGCTCACGACTCAGCGGCCGCTGTTGGGCATGACCGGCTTCTCCACCGGCCCGAGTGACAATCCGATCTACGCCGAGACGGCGGAGGCCATCCACACTCTTGCCGGGTCCACGTGGCGCTCTCAGACCGGAGCGATGGCCCACGATCTGGCCTTCCCCGGCTGAGGTTCGCCTGCGCTCCACCACGTGCTCACGGTGGCGTGCCGTCCACATGGGACCAGCTGGGCCGGCATGACATGTTCAGGCGGGGGCAGAATGACGCCATGGCCTCGCGTTCCACTCTGGCGAACCCGGCGAACCCGACTAGCCCTGTGACGTCCGGTCGGTCGACTCCCGGACGGTCAACGTCACAGGGATGGGCGGCCGGCCTGGACCATGTCCGCCAATGGGCGGCTTGGCGCGGACTGAGCAGCGCCGGCCGTGAGCTCGCCGGAGTCCTGATGCCATCGACGTGCGTCATCTGTGCCCAGCGGGACGGGACGGTGTGCTCAGACTGCGAACCGGGATTGGCGGCCGAGTTGCTCCATCCTTTTCGGGCGGAACTCCACGCTGCGGCGCTGCCGCTGATGGAGCCGGCGTCGGTTGCCCTCTCGCCCTCCCAACCGGATACGCCTCCGGCGCCTCAACCCGTGCCCGTGGTGGCCGCCGCGCGGTACGACGCCGGGACGTCCAGCGCGTTGTTGGCGTTCAAAGACCATGGCCGAGTCCCCGTGGCCCGCTTTCTGCGCCCCGCCGTTCATCGTGCCCTGGCGGCTGCGCCCGAACTGCTGGGGGAGCGTGGGCCATTCACGGTGGTACCGATTCCGGGACGGGGATCTGGATTCCGCCGTCGGGGTTATGACCCGGTGGACGAGTTGTTGAGCGGGCCGTGGCCGCCCGGGTGGGATCTGGACCGACGCCTGCTGACCCATCGACGTACTCCGCTCGGGCCGGCGTCGCGGTCGCGCACCAGCCACAGCGGAACGGGATCCGCTCAGCGTCGACGGCACAACGCGGATCGATTTCAGACCACCGCCCACGCGACCGGCCACCAGGGCAGGAACGTTGTGCTGTTCGATGACGTCATGACCACCGGTTCGACTCTCGCCGCCGCCTGGCGCGCCGTGGAACGCGGCGGGATCCGGCCGGTCGGTGCGGTGGTGCTGGCCGCGGTGACGGCGCCGGCAGCGACCGATGCCGAGGGTCTTAACTCGGGATGAGGAAGGTATTAGGGTGATGGCTACGGAAATCGGAAGGTGACCGTGGACGGCGGCAGGAAGGAGGAGTTCTTCCCGCCGCCGACGTGCATTAACGCCGGCGGCACCGACGCCGTCGCGGACGATGCACCGGATATGTTCGAAAAGCCGTCAGGCTCACAGGAGGACATCATGACCATGGACGTCAGCTACATCGCCCGCAACGTCTCCCTCCCGGACCGGTTCCGGGACTACGCGGAAGAGAAGTTCAGCAAGATCGAGCAGCTTTCCGCCCGGGCCCAGCGGCTGGAGATCAAGGTCACCAAGCAGTCCAATCACCGACATTCGGGCGAGAATCTCACGGTGGAGCTGACCGTTCACGGCAAGGGCAAGGTCATCCGCGCCGAAGCACAGGCGGACGACAAGTTCGCCGCTTTCGATGTGGCTTTCGGCAAACTCCTGGAGAGGTTGCGGCGTCTCCGCGACCGGCAGAAGGATCGCCAGCAGAAGCGAGTGTCCGTCGCCGATGCGACGGCTCAGTTGCCGACAGTGGACCCGGGCCAGTCACTGGTCGACCAGGTCGTCGCGGGGCAGGCCGCCCACGACGGCGAACAGGCGGACAACGGCCACGCTCCGGTGAAGATCCGCAAGAAGGTCTTCCCGGCCACCCCGATGAGCGTCGACGACGCCGTGGACGCCATGGAGCTGGTGGGCCATGATTTCTACCTGTTCATCGACGCCTCCACCGGTCGACCCTCCGCTGTCTACCGTCGCAGGGGTTGGAGCTACGGGGTCATCACCCTGGACGCGGACCATCCGGACGCCGAGGTCCAGGAAGAGGAGATGGAATATCGAGCAGCGGCCGTCTGATCGATCCACATCGCCCGCGCTGACCGCTTCTGAAGTACGTCGAACGGTCTTGGCCTCCCAGATGCTGGCCGAACGACGGCGGCCCGGCCCTCCGAGTTCTCGGAGGGTGCGGTCCGTCGCCGAGCGGCTCAGCGTGCTCCAGGTGGATTCCGTCAACATCCTGGCCCGGGCGCACTACGTCCCCGTGTACAGCCGGCTCGGTCCCTATGACCCGGCTCTGGTGGATCGGCTCTCCCATCGGAGTCCGCGACATTGGACCGAATACTGGGCTCATGAGGCCTCGTTGATTCCTCTCCATTTGCGTCCTGCTCTCATCGCGATGCAGCGCCGCACATGGATGTCAGCGACCGACCTCGACCCGGTGCTGCGGGAAGACCTCTCGGAGCAGATTCTGGAGCTGTTGTCCCCGGCGCGGCCTCTCACCGCGCGGCAGGTCGAGGCCAGGTTGGGCGACCATGGGCGGCACGAAGGTCACTGGGGATGGAATTGGTCGGTGATCAAACGCGTCCTCGAGGATCTCTTCGCTGCCGGACGGATCGCCAGTGCAGGCCGCAACTCTCAGTTCGAGCGTCGTTTCATTCCCGGGGAGTCTCTGGCGCCGAACGGGGAGATCCCTGATCGGCACACCGCGGCCGTGACCCTGGTCCGGGCTGCCTCTCGCGCTCTGGGTGTGGCCACCGAGTCATCCCTCGCCGATTACTTCCGCATCACGGTCAAGGCCGCGAGTGCGGCCGCCGAGGAATTGCGGCGCGAGGGCGTGCTGGAGCCGGTCCGGATCCCCGTCCGGATCGCCGCCACGGCCGGAGCAGGAGGACGCCAGGGGGCGGGCGGGAAGGCCGGTGAGAAGCTGGTCCCGGCGTGGCGCCATACCGAGGCCCGTACACCGCGCCGGGCTACCGGTCGAGCCCTCGTAAGCCCCTTTGACCCCCTGGTCTTCCACCGACCTCGCGTCGAGGCGCTGTTCGGCGTCCGATACCGCCTGGGGATCTATACGCCGGCGCCCCAACGCACCCGTGGCTACTACTCCCTCCTGTTCCTGCTCGGTGAACAACTGGCCGCCCAGGTCGATCTGAAGGCTGACCGGTACGCGAAGGTGCTGTTGGTTCGGGGCGCCTGGACCGAGGATCCCGAGGCCATCCCCGGGACTATCGCCGGTCGCGATCGCCGGCCGGCCGGCGTCGGGCAGGTGGCAGAGGAACTGTTGGCAGAACTGCGCGAGTTGGCCACCTGGCTGGACCTGGAAGGCATCCAGGTCGACGCCGATGCTCCCGGCGACCTCGCCGCCGAACTGAACCGGACATGGAGGAAGCTCCCAGTCTGGAGAACGTAGACTGTTCTGGTATCCCGCCGTGCTCGGCATGAGTGGGGTACGGCGAGCGCAACGTATACCGAGGCCCGGCGCGACGGGCACCCAGGGGAGTCTAAGCACGTGGCATCATTCATCGAACGAATCCTCAAGACCGGGGACAAGAAAGTCCTCAAGCGCCTGAGGGGATTCGCCGACGCCATCAACGTTCTCGAAGACGAGTTCCGCGAGATGAGCGACGCGGACCTGCGCGCGGAGACCGATGCCTTCCGCCAGCGGATCGCCGATGGCGAGTCCCTCGAATCGCTGCTTCCGGAGGCTTTCGCGGCCGTGCGTGAAGCCGCCGGACGTACCCTCGGTCAGCGGCACTACGACGTGCAGATGATGGGTGGTGCCGCACTGCATCTGGGCAATATCGCGGAGATGAAGACCGGTGAGGGCAAGACCCTGGTGGCGACCGCCCCGGCTTACCTCAACGCTTTGACCGGCAAGGGCGTGCACATCGTCACGGTCAACGACTACCTGGCCAGCTATCAGTCAGAACTGATGGGGCGCGTCTTCCGCTTCCTCGGGATGGACACCGGAGTGGTGGTGGCCAACCAGGATCCGGAGACCCGTCGCGCGCAATACGCCGCGGACATCACCTACGGGACCAACAACGAGTTCGGGTTCGACTACCTGCGGGACAACATGGCGTGGTCCAAGGGCGAGCTGGTCCAGCGAGGTCACCACTTCGCGATCGTCGACGAGGTCGACTCCATCCTCATCGATGAGGCCCGTACGCCGCTGATCATCTCCGGCCCCGCGCAGGGTGATGCCTCTCGGTGGTACACGGAATTCGCCAAACTCGTGCGGAAGCTCACGTTGGATGAGGACTATGAGGTCGACGAGAAGAAGAAGACCGTCGGCGTGCTCGAGCCCGGAATCGAGAAGACCGAGGACTGGCTGGGCATCACCAACCTCTACGAGTCGGCGAACACTCCGCTGATCCAGTACCTGAACAACGCCATCAAGGCGAAGGAGCTGTTCAAGAAGGACAAGGATTACGTCGTCCTGAACGGCGAAGTCAATATCGTGGACGAGCACACCGGCCGTGTCCTGGCCGGCCGCCGGTACAACGAGGGCATGCACCAGGCCATCGAGGCCAAGGAAGGCGTGCAGATCAAGGCGGAGAACCAGACGCTGGCCACCGTCACGCTGCAGAACTACTTCCGTCTGTACGACAAGCTCTCGGGGATGACCGGTACGGCCGAGACCGAGGCCGGCGAGTTCATGTCCACGTACAACCTCGGCGTGGTCGTGATCCCGCCGAACAAGCCCAACCAGCGTGTGGACCAGACCGACCTCATCTACAAGAACGAGGTCGCCAAGTTCGACGCGGTCGTCCAGGACATCGCCGAGCGGCATGAAGTCGGCCAGCCGGTGCTGGTGGGCACCACCTCCGTGGAGAAGTCGGAGTACCTCTCCAAGTTGCTGGCGAAGAATGGCATCCGGCACGAGGTGCTGAATGCGAAGAATCACGCCCGAGAGGCCGCCATCGTGGCCCAGGCCGGCCGCAAGGGCGCGGTGACCGTGGCGACCAACATGGCCGGCCGTGGTACTGACATCATGCTCGGCGGCAACGCGGAGCATGACGCAGTGGCCGAGATGCAGCGACGCGGGCTCGACCCCGAAGAGGACGCCGAACGCTACGAAGAAGTCTGGGACGAGGTCCTGGCAGCTGCTCAGGAGAACGTCAAGAAGGAGCACGAGGAGGTCCTCGAACTCGGTGGCCTCTACGTCCTGGGCACCGAACGCCACGAATCCCGGCGGATTGACAACCAGCTCCGTGGTCGTTCCGGCCGTCAGGGCGACCCCGGCGAATCCCGCTTCTACCTGTCCCTCACGGATGACCTGATGCGCCTGTTCAACCCGGGCGCGGCCTCCCGCATCATGAACTCCGCCTCCGTTCCGGACGACATGGCACTGGAGTCCAAGATGGTCTCCGGCGCCATCCAGAACGCCCAGCAGCAGGTGGAGTCGCGCAATACCGAGCAGCGGAAGAACGTGCTCAAGTACGACGACGTGATGAACCGTCAGCGGCAGGCGATCTATACCGATCGCCGGCAGATTCTCGAAGGGGAAGACCTCCGGGAGAAGGTCCAGCACTTCATCGAGGACTCGATCTCCACGATCGTCGATGAGGCGACCGGGAACGGTCATGCCGGTGAGTGGGACCTCGAACAGCTGTGGACGGATCTGCGGCATATCTACCCCGTGGGCCTCACCATCGAGGAGGTCATGGAGGAATCTGGCGGCCCGACCAAGCTCAAGGCCCAGGACCTCAAGCGTGAGCTGGTGTCCGATGCCAAGCTGGCCTACGAGGACCGCGAGAAAGCCATCGGTGCGGACGCTCTGCGCGAGCTGGAGCGCCGCGTGGTGCTCTCGGTGATCGGTCGCAAATGGCAGGACCACCTGTATGAGATGGATTACCTCAAGGAGGGCATCGGTCTGCGGTCCATGGCTCAGCGCGATCCTTTGGTGGAGTACCAGCGCGAGGGTTTCATCATGTTCCAGTCGATGATGGAGGCCATCCGCGAAGAGTCCGTGGGTTACCTCTTCAACCTGGAGGTGCAGAAGACTCCCGCGGCGACGTCATTGCCCGGAGTGGACGATGCACGCTCGGCGACCATGACACCGACGCTCAACGTCAAGGGATTGGAAGCCCCGCGTCAGCCCTCGACGCTGCGATTCTCGGCTCCCTCTGACTCCGGCGAAGTCACCACACAGGTGCGCCGCACCGATGGTGGCTCGGGCGGGTCGCAGGGTGCCGGATCCGCCGGATCGTCGGCCTCCGCGGCACAGAAGGCTTCGGGCAATGGGTCCAGCGGCAGCAAGAACCGGAAGAAGGCCAAGAAGGGCCGGCGCTGAGCGGTGCGGGAGAGTCATCCGAGTTCCAGTGCGGTGACTCTCCACCGCGTGCGGTGCTTCTCGATCCTCAACGCCATTGCTCTGACGCGATCCGGTAATTGGATGGTGGCGCTGGCTTCGTAGACGCCTTCGCCCGCGGCGCAACAGCGTGCCCCGAGTGCTTGAGGCATCGGGGCGGCAGAGCCCTCGCTGCTGGGTCGGATGCGTTGGGCCAGGTCGGCACGGCGCACCATTTTTCCGTACGTGGACAGGTCCAGCCAGGCGGAGAGCTGGCGCGCTGGTCGTAGACCCAATTCGGCCTCCACGCACGCGAGAGCGACCACTCTGGCCAGTGATCGGATGTGGCGAGCCTCTTCCAGCCGATGCTCCTCGCGCGCACGCTCCACCGTCGATACAGAGCGGTGCGTCGGCCGGACCCGCGGCGCCCATACTGACCCGGAACGGTGGCGGTCACGGTGTATATCGGGCGGTGACGAGGCCGCTTGGGGCGGAAGGGACGCCGGCACGGGGGTGACGGTCGGGCCGGACTCGCGTTCTCCGGTGGGGGCGTCGGCCGTGTTCGTGGTCATGATGTTCCTCCGGTTGTCGATCAGGTTCTGTTGGCTCTGGGGCGGTGTGCTCATGGGGCGGGGCGGGGCGGGGCGGTCGTTCAGTCCAGCGTCGGAGCTTCCAACACGGTCCCGGGGATGAGGAGATCTGCGTCGGGGCCGATAGCGGGACGATTGTGTTGGTGCCATTGGCGCCATCGTCGGTCGACTTCGAGATCGGTGGCATAGGGGCCGAGCTCCCGAGCTGCGATGTCCCAGAGGCAGTCACCCTGACGCACCGTGGCGCTGCGATGCTGTTCGGCAGCCGTCTCGGTGGTTCGCGCGGAGCCCGGAACGGCTGGAACCGGTGGTGTCGGCCGCCATGTGGGGGAGGGCAGCTCCCGGTGGTCCTGGCCGACCGGCGTCGGGGCCTGCATCGACGACGTGTGCGATGACGCCGTTGTTCCCACGGCCTGCGTGTCGGCCCAGGCTCCCGGGGCGATGAGCAGGTTGACGCCCAGTACGGACGCGGCAACTCGGCGCAGGAAAGCGGGCGAGAGTGCTGAGCCCAGCCTCGCCAAACGAGCGGACCGCAACCGGAATCCGCAGGCAGCCAACACCGCGCCCACCATCGCGAGGAACCACCAGAGGGCGACGACGGCGCCCGCCCCCGCGCACGCCGAGGCGACCAGTCGTTCGACGAGCTCGAGGCCGCCGTGGCCGCTGCTCCCACGGAGAACCTGGGAGCCCAACCACCACAACAACGGGCCAGCGGCCGTGCACAGAACGGTGAGGAGCAGGTCCTCACCCCGCAGGGAAGGGCGGCGGTCGTGGGGCAGTGTGCTCACGGGAGAATCCTTTGGCCGGTGCGGCCGCGGCGCGACAGCAGTTTCGTGGAGACCGCGGTGGTCGTGATGACCTTGTCGGTCCGGGCTCTATGTCCATAGACAACAGTAGGTGTCAATAGGTGTCAAGAGGTGGCATGCAATGTATTTAAATGAGTATGGATGTCATTGGGTGCTGTTTGGTGCAGATAGGTGCGGAGGGGTGCAGAGAGGTGCAGTCTGGCCAGGGTGAGACAGAGAGAGAACGGCGAGTGCGCCGGCCGGCCGCCTAAGCTGCAAGCATGAGATGGGATGGTTTGTTCGCCGATCTGGAGGCCCAGCTGGCCCAGAGCCAATGGCAAGTCACCGAAGCCGAAGCGGCGGAGATGACGCGCGGCGAATGGGCCGGAATCTCACTGGAGGACCGTCTGCGCGGAGCCCGAGGTGCCAGGGTCGCCGTCCACCTGGAGGGTGGCGAGCGCCTGGACATGACGCTGTCGACGGTGGGCTCGAACTGGTTCGGGGGGACAGACGGCAACGGAAGTCTCGTGGTGAACAGTGCTTCGGTGATGACCGTTGAGGGTCAGCTGGCCTCGACGCAGCCCGAACACTCAGTCGGTCGTCGGAATCTGGGCGTGGGCTCGCTGTACCGGTCGCTGTCCCGGGCGAGAGCCGGCGTCGTGGTGTGGGGGCGAGACGGGCGAGTGCTGGGTGAGGGCACCATCGACCGCGTGGGGGCGGATCATTTCGACGTGGCCGTGCACCCGCGGGACGAGCAGCGCCGTCATCGCAACATTCGCGGAGTCAAGACGGTGCCGTTCAACGCCGTCCGGCTGGTCCGTTCAGCTCACGCGTCTTCTGTCTGAGCCGCGCCGGATTTCCGGGCCTCGGCTTTGGCCGCCTGTTGCGTGTAGAGATTCTGGATGTACTCGTCCAGCTTGACCTGTTCCACGCGCCACTGGCCACGCCCGCCGATCTGAATGGCGGGCAGCTCTCCACTGCGGACGATCGCGCGCGCTTGTGCCATGGAGATCTGAAGTTCCTCGGCGACGTCGGTCAGGGTGAGGAAGCGCGGCATCGGTCCTCCGGGTTCGGTCACAGGGGTGCGTACGGTCCTGAACATTGTTTCACGTATGCTCCCGACGTCGCGGTTATCCACAAGTTCGTCCGAACCGGCCCCGCGACGTCGGGGCATGGATAGTCTGGACCGGTACACCGGACGGGGAACGGGACCGCTGGGCCAACGACGAGATGAGGACCGAGAGAGGGGCACTCGTGGAGGGGAAGAACGCGGGGGAGGATGCACCCCGGCTCAGTCGGCCGGGATGGAAGGATCCACGGCTGCTGGCTGGAATGCTGTTGGTGCTGTTGTCGGTGGCGGGCATCGTCGCGCTGGTGCAGTCACTGGACCGATCGGACGGATACTGGGCCGCCAGTCAGGATCTCGTCCCCGGGGATGTGGTCGGTCCGGACCAGTTGACCGTCGTACAGGCCCGGCTCGGCGGGGCGACCGACGACTACCTGCCGGCCACGGAACCCTTTCCTGAGGGAACGTCCGTCGAAGGCACCGTCCGGCAAGGAGAACTCGTCCCGGCACGGGCCGTGGCCGACGTCGATCCTCAATCCCGGCAAGCCGTCTCCGTGACCGTGCCGGACCCCCTTCCGGACGGGACCGACGCGGGCTCGCGCGTGGACGTCTGGATCGCAGAGACCGATGGCAACCAGGGATTCGAAGAGCCCGAGCTGGTGGCACCGGCTGCCGAATTGGCTCAGGTCTCCGAAGCCACCGGATCGTTCGGGGCGACGGGCGAGGTCACCATGCAATTGCTGCTGGGCCCCGAAGAGCTTCCGAAAGTCCTGGACGCCAAAGGCAACGGTGCGCGCATCAGCGTGGTGCCGTCGCTCGTCGGACAGTAGGGGGAGGCCGTGCGCCAGGTTTCCGTGGCCACCACGATGATGCCCGGATACGATCACGTTTCCGGCCTGGAGCGTTTGCGCGGCCCGGTCACCGTCATCCGCCGGTGTGAAAGCCTCGCCGAACTGATCTCGGTGGCTCGAGCGGGGATGGCCGACGTCCTCCTTGTCGCCGGAGACACTGAGCAACTCACCCTGTCATTCTTGGAGTCCCTCGAAGCAGGCGGAGCACATCGGTCCTCCGGGGCGGTCGTGGCCCTGAGCGAGGTATCGGAGGAACGGGATCGCCTGGTGGGACTCGGGATCTCGGTGGATTCGCCGGAGATCGAGCCGACCGATCTGGCGAACCTGCTGATGGACGCGACGGCCCGAGCTCGTTCCGGCGAAGCGGAGGGCGCCACGGTGGAGCCGGCAGGCCGACTTCGCGGTCGCCGAGCCGCGGGCCAGCAGGACGAACCGGGCGGGTCGGGCCACCTAGATCGCCCCGAGGCGGGCGTGACCGCTGAACCTGCTCCAGTCTCGGGCCTCGGTGCCGTGCCCGAGGGGCTGCCCGGGGGGCTGATGGACGGCGTGCCGGATGACCACCAGGCGACGATGCTCGGCGGGACTGGCGCCGAGGCGAGTTCCGGGATCGAGCCCGAGACAGAGCCCGGTCTCGAGCAAGACCTGAATGCCGCTGGGACGGCAGAGCCGGACGAGCCCGCACCGCCGCAGGTCGTGGCGGTCTGGGGCCCCGCGGGGAGTCCAGGCCGAACCACGGTGGCGGTGAATCTGGCGGTGGAGCTGGCACTCTCGGGTCGCAGGACACTGCTGATCGATCTCGACACGTACGCCGCGTCCGCTGGCGTCCACTTGGGACTGCTGGATGAATCCGCGGGGATCGCTCAGGCTTGCCGAACAGCTGACCAGGGCGGGATCACCCCTGCCGGTCTCGAACGTTCGGCCGTACTGGCCCGAGTGGCGGGCACGAGCCTCCACGTGCTGACGGGGTTGACGCGGGCGGATCGCTGGCCGGAGTTGAGGCGGGCAGCGGTGGACGCGGTCCTGGGCGCGGCTGCTGCGGGCTGGGACGAGGTGGTGCTGGACTGCGGGTTCAGCCTCGAGGAAGACGAGGAACTCAGTTTCGACGTGCCAGCGCCCCAACGGAATGCCACCACGCTCGCGGGGCTGGCCGCTGCGGACCGGGTACTGGTGGTCGGCACGGGCGACCCCGTGGGCTTGCCCCGGCTGATTCGCGGCCTGGACGAACTGGGCCGGTGGGTGGATGACCAGGGGCCCACCACCGTGGACGTCGTGGTCAATCAGGTGCGGGCGGAGGCCTCGGGGATGGCTCCGCAGTCGCAGATCGGCAGCGTGGTCGAACGCTTTGGCGGGAACTGGACCGTCTCACAGTTCCTTCCGTGGGACCAGAAGGCGTTGGACCGGGCTCTATTGAGCGGACAGGTCTTGGCCGAAGCAGCGCCGAAATCGCCCTTGCGTCGTGCCGTGGCACAGCTGGCCGGGAGCTCTGGTGGCACGCCGCGTCGGACTCGGCTCTCGGCGCTGCTGCACAGGAGCTGAGCTCGTGACGGAAATGACGTTCCCGGTTTGCTCTTCGGGCCGATAGGCTCGACGAGGCGGACCAAAGACGTTCCGTCCAACAGGTCGCACCCAGTGCTCAACCGTGTGCTGGCCGAACCGTTGCAGCAATGGAAGAGGACGCATCCCCGATGTCACCGTCAACCCTTTTGTGGACGGACCAACAGCTCTCCGAAACCGAGCCCACCACCGGAGCCCCTGGTGGGGCAGAGTCGCCAGTAGCCAACGGCTCCGACGACGCGTCGGCCAACGCCGAGATGCCGCCCGAACTCCGCAAACTGGGCCAGGTCTACTTCGAGCACATCTCCGAGGCGGACCTGGCCGATCTGGATCCTCAGACCCGCACCCACTTGGTGCGCACTCACGTGGAGTTGGCTGCCGCACGCGGCACCCGAGATGCGGTGGTCCACGTCACGCCCAGTCGGCCACACGCTCTCGTGCAGATCGTGCACGATGACATGCCGTACCTCGTGGACTCCGTGACCAGTGAGTTGACCCGTCAAGGCCATGCGATCCGCATGGTCGCGCACCCGACGGTCATCACCCACCGCGACCAGGAGACCGGTCAGCTCTCGGCCATTCACCGCGTTCCGACCCAACAGGGCACGGCCAGCGGTGACACCACGGCCGCGCTGGCTGACCTGGGACCGCTGTTCGCGAAGGACGGTTCCGGAACCGGCATCGAGTCCTGGATCGGGATCCAGACGGTGGGTCCGATGGACGACGAGCAAGCCCGTGAGCTCGAGGCGGGACTGCTCGAGGTGCTCGCCGACGTCCGTGCTGCCATCGCCGACACCGACCGGATGAAGTCCGTGGCGTTCACGGCGGCCCGCACTCTGGCCCACGACGCCCCGCCGGCCGTGCACGGAGTCCGTGAAAGCGGTGACCTGCTGATGTGGATGGAGGACGGCCACTTCACGTTCACCGGATACCGCGAGTACGTGCTGCAAGGCGAGGGTGAAGAGCAGGTCTTGATGCCGATCGAAGACACGGGTTTGGGCATCCTGCGCAACCGACCCGCCTCGAGACCCACGCAACTGTCCCAGGCCGGCCGCCACCAGATCGAACGGCCGACGCCTCTCATCATCACCAAGGCGAACTCCCGTTCTCGCGTACAGCGGTCGGCCTATATGGACTATGTGGCCGTCAAGACGTACAGCCGGGACGGCCGGGTCACCGGCGAGCGGCGCTTCGTGGGGCTCTGGGACCCGAAAACCTACTCCGTCTCGGTGGAGGACATCCCGCTGGTCCGGGAGAAATGCGCAGCGGTGCTGACCCTCTCCGGCTTCCCGCAGGCGTCCCATTCCGGCGCGGAGCTCCAGCAGATTCTGGAGACCTATCCCCGCGACGAGTTGTTCCAGGTGGGGGTGGAGGAGCTGTGGGAGACCTGCCGCCAGATTCTGCAGCTTCAGGAGCGTCGCCGCACTCGGCTGTTCCTGCGCCCGGACACCTACGGCCGCTTCATGACGGCCATCGTCTTCCTACCGCGTGACCGGTACAACACCGACGTGCGTGGACGCGTGCAGTCCGTTCTGCTGGAGGCCCTCGGCGGTGAGTCGCTGGACTTCCAGGTGCGGTTGACCGAGTCCGTCCTCGCTCGCCTGTACTTCCGCATTCGCCTTCCGCGGGAGCGGGAGGGCGCCGCCACGATCGATACTCAGGAGCTCGAAAGCCGTCTGGTCGGGGCGGTCCGCTCGTGGAAAGAGGCCGTGGACGAGCAAGCGGTCCAGGCCTTCGGCGCCGATTCCGGCGTGGAGGTCGCGCGGATGTGGGACGAGGCGTTTCCGCCGGCATACCGCGTCGCCTATGAGATCGACCATGCGCTCGAGGACATCGGCCGGTTCAACAGCTTGCCGGGGGATGGGTCTCCCGTCGTCCACGTGGTCCCCGAAGGGATCGAGGAACGCTCGCGCAGTGCTGAGGAGCGCCCCACCGGTGTCAGCGTCGGCCGACTGAAAGTCTACTCGGACCGGCCGCGCACCCTCACGGAGATTCTGCCGGTGTTGCAACACCTGGGCCTCTCGGTGGTGGATGAGCACCCGTTCGAGGTGGAGCCCGCCGATGGCCGGAAGTTCTTCCTCTACGACTTCGGCGTGGGTTATCCGGAGGGCACGGAGAACGACGCCTCGGCACCTCTGTTGGAGGACGCCGTCGTCTCGGCTCTGACCGGGGCCTCGGAATCGGATGGTCTCGACCGGCTGGTGCTGGTTCACGGCCTCGACGCGCGCACGGTGACCATGCTCCGCGCCTATGCGATGTATCTGCGGCAGCTCGGCGTCCAGAATTCCTTCGATTTCATGTCCGATGCGCTGTTGTCCAATGAGGCCGTGACCACCACTTTGGTCGAGTACTTCTTCGCCCGTTTCGATCCGGCGTCGCCCCTGGCCACCGACGACGACGGAGCCACCGCGGGTCCTGCTCGTCGCCGTGCCGTGGAGCAGGTCCGGGAACGGGCGGACGAGGCTCTCGACGCCGTGCCCACCCTCGATGCGGAACGTGTGCTGCGCAGCTTCCTCACGGTCATGGAGGCGACCCAGAGGACCAACTACTTCCAGGGCCACCGCAGGCTGAGCTTCAAGATCGCCACCGCGGACATCCCCTTCGCCCCGCAACCGCGTCCCGCGCGGGAGATCTGGGTGTATTCGCCCGACGTCGAGGGCGTCCATCTGCGCTTCGGTCCGATTGCGCGCGGCGGCCTGCGTTGGTCCGAACGCCGGGAGGACTTCCGGACCGAGGTGCTCGGCCTCGTCAAGGCGCAGCAGGTCAAGAACGCAGTGATCGTGCCGACAGGGGCCAAGGGCGGTTTCTTCGCCAAGCGGCTGCCCGATCCGGGCACGGACCGCCGCGTGTGGATGGAGGCCGGCCAGGAGGCGTACCGGATCTTCATCCGTGCCCTGCTGGACATCACCGATCAACAGAGGCGGACCTCGGACGGCACGGTGTTCAGCACCCGCGAGCAGATCGTGCGCTACGACGGGGACGATGCCTACCTCGTGGTGGCGGCGGACAAGGGCACCGCCACGTTCTCCGATATCGCCAATGCCATTGCGGCGGAGTACGGACACTGGCTCGGTGACGCCTTCGCCTCGGGCGGCTCGGTGGGCTATGACCACAAGGCGATGGGCATCACGGCCCGTGGCGCCTGGGAGTCGGTCAAGAGCCATTTCGCCTCGCTGGGACGGGACACGCAGACCGAGGACTTCACGGTGGTGGGGATCGGCGACATGTCCGGTGACGTGTTCGGCAACGGCATGCTGCTGTCCGAACACATTCGGCTCGTGGCGGCGTTCAACCATCTGCACATCTTCTTGGACCCCCAGCCCGACCCGGCGGTCTCCTTCGCCGAACGCCAGCGGCTGTTCGCGCTGCCCCGTTCCCTGTGGACGGACTACGACCGGTCACTCATCAGCGCCGGCGGCGGGATCTATGACCGCTCCGCGAAGTCGATCCCGGTGTCCCCGGAGGTCCGGACCCTCTTGGATCTGCCCGAGAACACCGTGGAACTGACTCCGAATGAGCTGCTCAAGGCCATCCTCTCCGCGCCGGTCGATCTGCTCTACAACGGCGGCATCGGAACGTATGTCAAGGCGGAGTCGGAAACCCACGCTGAGGTCGGAGACCGGGCCAACAACGCCATTCGCGTCAATGGCAGTGATCTGCGGGCCGCTGTGGTGGGGGAGGGTGGCAATCTGGGGCTCACCCAGCGAGGACGCATCGAGGCCGCGCTCCACGGCGTCCTACTCAATACCGACGCGATCGACAACTCCGCCGGCGTCGATTGCTCGGACCATGAGGTGAACATCAAGATCATGGTCGATCAACTTGTCTCGGACGGCCTGCTCGCGGCGTCCGACCGGTCGGAACTGCTGGAGTCGATGACCGAGGAAGTGGCGCAACTGGTGCTGCGAACGAACATCGACCAGAACACGCTGTTGCGCAACGATTCACAGAAGGTCGCCGAATGGCTGCCGAGCTTCAAGCGGCACATCCACTGGCTGGTCGAGCGGGCAGACCTGGACCGGGAGCTCGAGTTCCTGCCGACCGACGACCAGCTCGAGGAACGACTGGACCAGGGCCAGACCTTGACCAGCCCCGAGCTGTCCGTGCTGGTGGCCTACACCAAGACCAACCTGTCCGACTTGCTGCTGGACTCGTCCCTGCCGGACGACCCGTGGTACGACGCGACGCTGGAGGCCTATTTCCCGTCGCCGCTGCGCGAACTGTTCGCCGAGCAGATCCAACAGCATCCATTGCGCCGGGAGATCATCGCCACCATGGTCGCCAATGACGTGGTCAACACCGGTGGCACCACCTTCGTCTTCCGGGCCATGGAGGAAACCGGGGCGGACGCGGCTGCGGTGGTCCAGGCGTACTCGGCCATCAAAGCGATCTACGGATACGGGGAGTACTTCGAAGCCATCCGGACGCTGCCGACCAGCGTGGCTCGAGAAATCAAGGCCCGCACGTACCTCGACGCCCGCCGGCTGCTGGACCGGGCGGTGCGCTGGCTCATCAACCACCGCGCTGCCGACCAGAGCATCGGTGAGGTGGTGGAGTACTACGCGGAACCCCTGCAGGGTCTCGTCGCCGAACTGCCGACCCTGCTGCACGGCAAGGACGCCGACCGGTATGCCCACTCGAAGCAACAGAGCCTTGCGGACGGGCTGCCGGTGGAGCTGGCCAGTCGACGGGCGGTGCAGTTCGAGTCCTTCGGCCTGCTCGACGTCGTCCGGTTGGCTCGGGAGTCCGGCTGGGCGCCTCACGAGGTGGCGGACGTCTACTTCCGCCTGTACGACCGATTCGACGCGGACCGGATGCTCAATCAGATCACTCAGTTGCCACGCAGCGGTCGGTGGAAGGCGCTGGCGCGGGCTGCGATGCGGGACGACCTGTACGCGCTGCTGATTCACGTCACCACGTCGGTGCTCCGGGGCAGCACCGACGGTGACGCTGACGGCGACACTGACGGTAAAACCGCGAGTGGGGGAGAGCCCGGCGCCCAGCTGGTCGCGAACTGGGAGCGGGGCAACGCCGCGCGGCTCGAGCGCGCTCAGCGGTTCCTCGAGGAGATCCGTGAATCCGGCTCGGACGATCTCGCGTCACTGTCCGTCGCCCTGCGTCAGCTGCGTTCGGTGACGGCGTTCTAGTGTGACCATGGCGTTGTTCACAGACCCGTTGTCCGACGACCCGGCTCTGGCCGAGGGGGTGGTCGACTGGCTGGACCTGCTGGTCGGTGAATGGCAGTTGATCGCTGATCTGGCCTTCGCAGACCTCGTCCTCTGGTATCCGGTCGCCGGCACGGACTCCACGGGACGCGGATTCGTGGCCCTGGCCCAAGCGCGGCCCTTCACCTCTCAGACCTCGCTGCATCGCGACATCGTCGGCAGCCGAGTCCGCGCGGACCTGAAGTCACTGGTGGAGCACGCATGGACCACGGGGGAGCCGACGGCCACGGCCCCGTCCATGTACGCCCCGGACAGTTCCATGCGAGTGGCCGTCTGGCCCGTGGTCAAACATGGCCGCACGGTCAGTGTGCTCACGGTGCATCAGGATCTCACCGGCCAGCGCACGCCGTCCCGGCTGGAGCTCGTCTATCGGGAGAGCGCCACCCAACTACTGACGATGGTCTCCCGGGGACAGTGGCCGGATCCCGACGAACCCCTGGGCTCCTCGCACCGAGGTTCCCCCAGAGTCGGCGACGGGTTGATGCGCCTGACCGCGGACGGAGCCGTCGACTTCGCCACCCCGAACGCCGTCTCCGCGTTTCACCGTCTGGGCGAGACCGAGCCTCTTCAGGGCCGTTCCCTGGCCAGAATCGTCACGGATCTGCAGGATGAACGCCGCCCGGTGGACGAGGCCCTGCCACTGGTGCTCACGGGCAAAGCCGCAGCCCGTGCCGAACTGGACGTTCGGTCGGTGAACCTCACGCTGCATACCGTTCCGCTGCGTGATGAGTCCGGTCGCATCGGTGCCCTCGTGCTGTTGCGCGACGTGACCGAGCTGCGCCGGCGGGAGCAGCAGCTGATCGGCAAAGACGCCACGATCCGAGAGATCCATCACCGGGTGAAGAACAACCTGCAGACCGTGGGGTCACTCCTGCGGATGCAGTCGCGGCGGATGGGCTCGGACGAGGCCAAGAAGGGGCTCGAACAGGCCATGAGGCGGGTGGACACGATCGCGCTGGTCCATGAGACGCTCTCTCACGGTCTCGACCAGCATGTGGATATGGACTCCCTGCTGGGGCGGCAATTCCGGCTCGCGGTGGAAGTGGCGGGCGACGGTCGCGAGGTCGCCACCGATTACCGGGGCGGTTTCGGGCAGTTGCCCTCAGAACTGGCCACCCCGTTGGCGCTGGTCATCAACGAGTTGACCATGAATGCCGTGGAACACGGCACCGGACCGAACCGGGGTCTGGTCGGGTTGGCCGCCGAACGCGTCCAGACGCCCGAGGGCGAGCGGCTGGATGTGCGCTTGTGGGATGGCGGTGCTGAGCCGGGCGCGGTGAACGAGGACGAGGACCTCCACCAGCCCGACGCCGGAGGGGAGCGTACCGCGGTCGTGCCGACCGCAGGTCAGAGCCCCGGCCTGGGTCTGAGCATCGTCCGGACGCTGGTAGCGGGCGATCTGCACGGCACGATCGAGTGGACGTCGCGGGATGAGGGCGGCACCGAAGTGCTGGTGAGTGCTCCGCTGTGGAAGGGGCGCTGACACACGGAAGGTCCCGACCCCTCGGGGGCCGGGACCTTCACACAGCGACGTCGGTCAGGAAGCGCGGCGAGCGCGTGCAGCGCGACGCTTCAGAGCGCGGCGCTCGTCTTCGCTCATGCCGCCCCAGACTCCCGAATCCTGACCGGATTCGATGGCCCATTGCAAGCAAGTGTCGATAACCTCACACGTGCGGCACACAGCCTTGGCCTCTTCGATCTGGAGCAAGGCCGGGCCGGTGTTCCCCACGGGGAAGAACAGTTCCGGATCCTTGTCCAGGCACGCTGCCCGGCTACGCCAATCCATGTTGATGATTCACTCCTTCTCAGCCGGGCACACTCTGCCCCGGCGAACCTGTCACGGGAAACGGACGGTAGTCCACGGGCGGGGAGCGATCCGCGGCATCATGCCGAGGGCAACAAAAAAGGGCCGTTGCGACGACCCCCGCTGAACTTCGTGAATTATCTTTTCATGTAGCTTGCAAGTAAACAAGGGGTCCAGTGAGTTAAATGGCGGTTATCCTGAGGTGTTGATCACAACGCGAACGTGATGACCTAGACTATCCCGGCCCGTCGTCGTCACTGTCAAGGGTGCTTCTCAGTCGAGACAGCACCGGAAAGCCGGGGAAACGTGTCGCAGTCCCGACTGCCCGCCGTCGTCGCCGTCACGGCCTTGCTTCTGCTCCAGTCGGTCGCCGTGCTCGTGGCTGCGGTGATCTTCGGGCTGGAGATCGGCACGGGGGCTCTGAACCTCGGCGCCCAGGTCTTCCTCGTGGTACTCGTGACCGCGGCAGGACTGTGGATCGGTGCCGCCGGCCTCTCCCTGTGGGCCGGTCGGGCGTGGGCGCGGGCGGCGACGGTCGTGATCGAGCTCTTTGCGGTGATTCTCTCCGTCAGCTTCTTCTCAGGGGGCAATCCGGTCATGGGTCTTGGCTTCCTGCTGCCGGCCGCAGCCGCACTGGTGTTGTCCTTCACCCAGCAGGTGAGTGAGCATCTGGCCGGGGCCCGCCGCTGACACCTCGGCCTGGCGGCGGACTCCGGTCGAGCGCTAGTTGACGGCCCCGGTGTACTTCTCGCCGGGACCCTTGCCGGGGGCATCCTGGAAGGGCGAAGCCTCGCGGAAGGCCAGTTGCAGTGACCTCAACCCATCACGCAAGGGCCCGGCGTGCTGACTGCCGATCTCCGGAGCGGCGGACGTGACCAGCCCGGCCAGTGCGGTGATCAGTTTGCGTGCCTCGTCCAGATCGACCAGTTCCCGGGCGTTCGGCAGGTCGGCCAGGCCGACCTTCACAGCGGCAGCGGTCATCAAGTGCACTGCCGCGGTATTGATGAGTTCCACTGCGGGGACCTCGTGGATTTCCCTCACCTGATCGTCAACGGGGTTGTCCGAGGGAGGGAGATTCTGCTGTTCATCGTTCATGCTGGTAAGCTTGACACAGACCAGCTGGTGCTGTGTTCGTTCCCATCGTGTTCAGCGTTGAGGCGAATCCCAGTCCAGTCATCGAAGTGGAGGCCATCTCCCACCCGCGTCAGCAGGATGTTCGTCGGAGACGAACCGAGTTGCCGGGTCACCGGTCGAGCAGCCTTCACGGGCTGATCTACCGATGGGTCGGCGGCTGTCGTCGTCAACCAAGGCCTCCGTCTGCGTTGAGCACGGAGGCTTTTTTCGTCTCCGGATCAGCGTAGGGGACCGCAGCGGGACGGCGGCCCCAAGCCCGAAGCGTCCAGACCACAGGAGTTGCAAGATTACCGAGCCAAGAATCAACGAACGGATCCGCGTGCCCGAGGTGCGCCTGGTCGGCCCCCAGGGCGAACAGGTGGGAATTGTGCGCATTGAGGATGCGCTACGTCTAGCCACCGAGGCCGATCTGGACCTTGTTGAAGTGGCCCCTACAGCCAAGCCGCCCGTCTGCAAGCTCATGGACTTCGGCAAATGGAAGTATGAAGCTGCCGTCAAGGCCCGTGAGGCGCGGAAGAATCAGACCAATACGATCCTCAAGGAAGTCCGCTTCCGGTTGAAGATCGACAAGCATGACTATGAGACCAAGACGGGCCATGCTCGCAAGTTCCTCACTGCGGGGGACAAGGTCAAGGCCATGATTCAGTTCCGTGGTCGTGAACAGCAGCGGCCGGAATTGGGTATCCGCCTGTTGGAGAAGTTCGCCGAGGACGTGGCCGATGTGGGCATGGTCGAATCGAACCCACGGCAGGACGGCCGCAACATGGTCATGGTGATCGGCCCGCTGAAGAACAAGTCCGAGGCTCGCGCCGAGGCACGGAAGAATCAGCAGCCGAGGCAAGAGCGTGCTGCATCCCGCCGCGAGGTGGCTGCTCGCGAGGCCAAGGACAAGGTGTCGCAAGACACCGAATCGGCCCCGCTGACCAGCTCGATGTCGGACGCCATGCCGGATGAATTGAAGCAGATGGCGCAGTCGGCACAGCGGGACGCCGCTCGGGATTCGACTCCGACGGCGGCCGAACCGACGATGTCGGCGGAATCCGCGACGGCCGCGAAGGATTCGACGTCAGCGACCTCGGAGCCAGCAGCGCCGAAGACGTCGGCGTCGAAACCGGCAGCGTCGAAACCGGCGGCTTCGAAGTCAGCGGCCACCAAGACCGCGTCGTCGCCGAAGCCGGCGGCGTCGAAGCCGGCCGCGGCGCCCAAGCCTGCTGCCAAACCGGCTGCCAAGCCGGCTGCGGACCCGGCCACTGCGGATAAGCCTGCTGCCAAGCCGGCCGCACCGAAGCCGGCGGCGCCGAAACCGGGAGCAGCGCCCAAGCCGGGTGCCTCTCCCAAGCCGGGCCCCAAACCCGGCGGAAGCAAGTAGTCTCGCACCTTTTTTTCGGACCGGTGATGCCGGGACGGACCAGATCGGCCCTGCCTGAGGTAGGGCTTCGTAGCACTGTCGGCCCGAGAGCGGACAGCCAACATGAAGGAGAACGGCAGCCATGCCGAAGATGAAGACCCACAGCGGAGCCAAGAAGCGCTTCCGCGTGACCGGTTCGGGCAAGCTGATGCGTCAGCAGGCCAACCGTCGCCACTACTTGGAGCACAAGCCCTCCACGTTGACCCGCCGTCTGGCCTCCGACCAGTTGGTGTCCAAGTCCAGCGTCAAGACCATCAAGCGACTGCTGGGCATCTGACATTCCTGTGGCCGTCGTGGCCGCACCACCTTTAGCCACCGCGCGAAGACCTCCGCGGTCGGCACCAATTTCGAAGGAGTACGCACGTGGCACGTGTGAAGCGGGCTCTCAATGCCCACAAGAAGCGCCGGGTGGTCTTGGACCGCGCGGCCGGTTACCGCGGACAGCGTTCCCGCCTTTACCGCAAGGCCAAGGAACAGCTGCTGCACTCGTACGTTTACAACTACCAGCACCGCAAGAAGCGCAAGGGTGACTTCCGCCGCCTGTGGATCACCCGCATCAACGCGGCCGCTCGCGCCAACGGCATGACCTACAACCGGTTCATGCAGGGCCTCAAGCTGGCCGGCGTCGAGATGGACCGCCGTATGCTCGCCGAGCTGGCCGTGTCCGACTCGACCGCTTTCGCCGCCGTGGTGGAGACTGCCCGCGGCGCTCTTCCGGCGGACGTGAACGCCCCGGTGGCTGCGAAGTAAGGACGTTGACTGCAACCGCCCGATGCCCCTGAACGGGCACGGGCCGGGCAGATCACGGAAGAACATGAACGAACGCCCCGAGCAGGACGTGATGACCAACCCCCGGGCTGACCGGGTTCGGAGGGTCGCACGCCTGGCGGGGCGTTCGTCGCGTCTGCGCCAGGGACAGTTCCTCGCGGAGGGCCCACAGTCCGCCCGAGAGGCACTGCGGGCGCACCTGGCGCCCACCGGCACCACGTGGACGCCGGGCGCCGTCGTGGACTCCGTCTACGTGAGTTCCCAGGTCTCTGAACGCGATCCCGAACTCATGGGTCTGGTCCGGCAGGCGGCTCAGGATGGTGTCGACACGCGCCTGGTCACGGACGACGTCCTGGCGGCCATGAGCGATGCCGTCACCGGGCAGGGGATCATCGCCGTGTGCCGACTTCCGGCCACCAGCCGCGGCGAGGGCGGGAGCCCGCTCGCGGGGCTTCCGCAGCGGCCGCGATTGGTGGCCGTGCTGTGCCGAGTCCAGGATCCTGGGAATGCGGGAACGATCCTGCGTGCCGCCGATGCCGCGGGCGCGGACGCGGTGGTGATGACCACGGGCTCGGTGGACGTCTTCAACCCCAAGGTGGTGCGTTCCACGGCCGGTTCGCTGTTCCACCTGCCCGTCATCACCGGCGTGGAGCCGGAGCAGGCGGTCCGGGCTCTCTGGGGGACGGGGTTGCGGATACTCGCCGCCGACGGCTACGGCTCCGTGAGGCTGGACCAGCCGCCGTCGGGAATGTTGGCCCGTCCGAGCGCGTGGATGTTCGGAAACGAAGCCCAGGGACTCTCCGAGGCCGAACTGAACCTGGCCGACGCCCGCGTGGCCGTGCCGCTGTATGGCCGAGCCGAATCGCTGAATGTGGCCACCGCGGCGACGGTGTGCCTGTACGCTTCGGCGATGGCTCTACACGGCGAGAGCGAGAACAGCGAGTAGATCGCGTGACCGGACGAACCAACGACGAAGGGCGCCCCTATGAGGGGCGCCCTTCGCGTTCGGGGATGACGATGTGTTGGCCGGTCGGAGGACCGGCGTCAATTAGGCGGTGGTACGGTCGCGGCGGCCGGTGATGGCCTGCCAGATGAACGCGACGATGACTCCGCCCAGGATGGCGAAGACCCACGTCCAGAGGTCGAAGAACTGGTCCATGGCTCCGATGCCCAGCAAGCCGGCAATCCAGCCGCCGAGCAAAGCACCGATCAGGCCGGTGATCAGGGCGCCGAGCCAGCCGCCGCCCTGGTTGCCGGGAAGGATGAGTCTAGCGATGGCACCCGCGATGAGACCGAGGATGATCCAGCCGATAATGCCCATGATATTTCCCCTTCGTGCTCGTCTTCTGTGCGGATACGGTTCAGTATCCATCTTCAGTCGACCCGCGTCCATGGCCGGACGACGTTGAGGTCGTACCTGGGCACAACATAGCAAGCCGCACGGGAAATTGGGGGATCTGAAGCGCGGGTCGATGGCAGTACGGCACCGCCGCTGAACGGCTACAAGGCTACAGACGGACAGCTCCGGAAGAGGCGGACCGTTCCGAGTCGGCGGTGGGCCGGGGAGCTCGCAAGAGCACCAGGGACAGCAAGAGCCCGACGCCGGCCAGAGCGGCTCCGGCGCCCGCCGGCACCTGGAGTCCGAATCCGGCGGAGATCACCGCAGCGCCCACCCAGGCGCCCATGGCATTGGCCAGGTTGAGTGCCGAGTGATTGAGCGCTCCGGAGAGCTGCGGAGCCTGCGGGGCAGCGTCCACGAGCAGCAACTGCAACGAGGGGACCAGGGCTGAGGCGCCCATGGCGGCCGCCAGCAGCGGGATCAGAGACACGATCCACCATTCGGCGGTGAGGCTGAAGCAGGCCAGAGCCACGGCGACCGTGCCCAGCATCCACTGCAGGCTGCGTTTCGCCGAACGGTCGGAGAGAACCCCGCCGACGAGGGTGCCGACCACCATGCCCACGCCGTAGAGAGCCATGATGAGGGGGACCAAGGGCTCGGGCATCTCGCCGACGTCGGTGAAGACCGGCGTGATGTAGGTGTACAGGGCGAACATCCCGGCGAAGCCGATGATGCCCACGGCCACGGCCCGCCACAGTGCGGGGGATTTCAACGCGGTGAGTTCGCCACGCACCGAGGATCCCTGGGGAGCGGGGACCGAGGGGACCAGCCACGCCACGGCGACGACCGTGAGGGCCCCGAAGACGCCGGTGACGATGAACATCCAGCGCCACCCGGACAGCTGGCCGAGCCACGTGGCCAGCGGGACACCGATCAGATTGGCCACTGACAGTCCCGCCATCACCCAGGCGATGGCCTGTCCTCGGCGTGCTGGGCCCGCCAGGTGGGCCGCAGCCAGCGCGGCCGCGGAGAAATAGGCGCCGTGCGGCAGTCCGGAGATGAAGCGGGCGACGAGCATGGTGGGAAAGTCGGGGGCCAACAGGCTGAAGGCGTGGCCGACCACGAACAGACCCATGAGCCACAGTGCGGAGGTCTTCCGGTCGACGCGAGCCATGCCGGCGGCGAGGAGGGGAGCGCCGACCACCACGCCGAGGGCATAGGCCGAGATCAGGATGCCACCGGCGGGCAAGTCAACATTGAGGTCTTCCACGGCCTGGGGAAGCAGTCCCATGATAGCGAATTCGGTGGTGCCAAGGGCGAAGCCCCCTACCGCCAAGGCAAGGATGCCGGGCAGAAGAGGGCGTGATCGGTCGGTCCGGACAGTGGACATGTCGGGGGAGGAAGTCGGCACCGATCCAGACTACGGTCTCGGAACGGCCAGCAGACCGGGGACCCTAAGATCGGGGCCATGATGAATATCACCCCGGCGACTGAACTGAGCCTGGTGGTCGGAGCGGCCTTGCTGGACGACCTCTCGGCACCGAGAAAGCTCCTGGCCGCTCGACGCAGTTCCCCGCCCAGCCTGGCCGGCCTCTGGGAGTTCCCCGGCGGAAAAGTGGAGCCGGGGGAAGAGCCTCGCTCCGCTCTGCATCGAGAGGTCTACGAGGAACTGGGAGTGCGGATCCGCCTGGACCGGGAAGTCACAGCAGATCATCCTGAGGGCTGGCTGTTGGGCAACGGTGCGCGGATGCGAGTCTTCACCGCCGTGATCGTCGAGGGGGAACCTCGCCCACTCGAGGACCACGACCGCCTGCAGTGGCAGAACTTTGAGCGCGAAGCCCTTCAGGAACTGGAGTGGATCCCTGCCGACCGTCCGATTGTGGACGCACTGGTGACGCTGGTGCGACTCTGATCGAGAACCACATCAGAACAGCGCCCCCTCAGAACAACGCCGGCTGAGGGGCCAACGCCACGGATGCGGGGGCACCGTCGTTTTCGGGCCGCGGAGGGGCGTCTCCGTCGGGACGAGAGATGCGGTGCGCTCCCTGATGGTCGAGGCCGTGGCGCCGCGCTGCTGCCGAGGCGCGCCGCCCCAGGGCCTTGCGATAGGACGAGGGGGCATACGAACTGCGCGCGTACAGCTGGCGATATCCGGCGAGCAGGTCCGGACGTTCGGCCTCGATCCAGTCCAGATACCACTGTCTCGCCCCTGGGCGCAGATGCAGGGCACCGGCGAGGACCGAGTGGGCACCGGCTCCGGCCAGAGCCGCCATCAGGGCCTCGAGCTGGGCGTCGGAATCGGTCAGCCAGGGCAACAGGGGCATGGCCATCACCGTGACCTGCGCCCCGGCCGCGGAGAGCCTCTCGATGAGCTTCAGTCGCGCGGCCGGCGTCGGGGTGCCCGGCTCGATCTGCTGGGCCAGCTCCGGTTCCAGCATGGCCAGGGATACGGAGACCTGCACGGGCACATCGCGCGAGGCCGATGCCAGCAGGTCCAGGTCACGACCGAGCAAGGTGCCCTTGGTCAGGATGGAAAAGGGAGTTCCGGAATCGGCGAGGGCGGTGATGATCCCGGGCATGAGCCGATACCGTCCCTCCGCTCGCTGGTACGGGTCCGTGTTGGTGCCCAGGGCGACCAGTTCTCGGTTCCAACTGGGCCGGGAGAGTTCGCGACGCAGTAGCTCCGGAGTGTTCACCTTGACGACGATCTGGCGGTCGAAATCAGCCCCCGCGTCGAAATCCAGATACTCATGAGTGCTGCGGGCGTAGCAGTAGCGGCAGGCGTGGGTGCATCCGCGATAGGGATTGACGGTCCACCGGAAAGGCATGGGAGAGGAGTCCGGGACCTTGTTCAACGCCGATTTGGCCACCACTTCGTGAAACGTGGTGTCGGCAAACTCGGGAGTGGTGATGGAACGCTGCAGGCCGGAGAGCGGAAGCAGGGTGGCTGGCGCGGCTGGAGTGCCGCCGCCGTCCTGCTCGTCTCCGCCCCCGGCCTGCAGGGTCTGCGCTTCCCATCGCATGGATCGATTAGAACACATGTTCTAATCGAGTCGCAAGGGCAATGGGGGCGAATGGATACGCTGAGTCCATGACTAGCGCCTCCCGCATCCTGCTCACCGGTTTCGAGCCCTTCGCCGGGGACGGGCACAATCCATCCTGGCCGGCAGCGCGCGAGGCGGCGGCGCGCCTTCGGGACGGGGCTTTTCCCGGCAGCTCGCTGAACGCCGCTGAGCTCGCTGGAGCCGTTGAAGCCGTTGCTGTGGAGCTTCCGTGCTCCTTCACCGGGTCCACCGAGGCCTTCGACCGGGCGCTGGCAGATCACCGGCCCGACGTCGTGATCTGTTGCGGATTGGCCGGAGGACGAACGGAGGTGGCCGTGGAGCGGGTGGCCCTGAATCTGCAGGATGCCCGTATCCCGGACAATGACGGATACCAGCCCGCCGGAGAGCCCGTGGACGATGCCGGACCGGCCGCCTATTTCTCCACCCTGCCGGTCAAACGCACCGTCGCCGCGCTGAAGGGCGCCGCGATCCCGGCCGCCCTGTCCCTGAGCGCGGGCAGCTTCGTGTGCAACCACCTCTTCTACGTCCTGATGAACCGGGCCCCCACGGTGCCCCTGCGCTCCGCCGGATTCGTTCACGTCCCGTGGGACCACGAGCACGCACCGGTTTCCGTCCCGTCGCTGCCCGCGGCGCAGCTAACCGAGGCGCTGGTGATCACGGCGCTGGAAGCCCTCCGGCCGACGTCGGACCTCACGGTGGCGGCCGGTGAGCTTCACTAATGATCGAGTGAGTGTCAGTGATGGGACGGCGGTTCAGTCTGTTGCTCTGAGGCGCGGGCCGCCAGCGATCCGGCCACCCCGAACGTCAGCGTGGCCGCCAGGACGAGCATCAATGGAGCGGTCCATCCATCCGTGAGGGTATGCAGCCAGCCGGCCAGCGGTGGGGCCACGGTCGCAGCCAGGTAGCCGCCGGTCTGCACGAAGGCGGAAGCGGAGGCGGCCTCGGTGTCACTGCGGGCGGTCCGGGCCAGAATGGAGAAGATCGCGGTGAAACCTCCGCCCTGGGCCACCCCTCCCGTGAGCGACCACAGCACGTGGGCCTCCGGAGCCGCCATCAGCCCGATCGGCAAGGATATCCAGAGCACCGCCACGATCGCCACGGGGACCCAGGGCCGGCTGCGGGCGGCGAGTAGAGGCACGCCGAAAGCGCCCACGATGGCCGCCACCTGGAACAGGGAGGCGGTGGCCCCGGCTCCGGCCGTGTCCAGCCCCCGAGTCTCCGCCAGAATGGATGGCAACCATGTGGTGGTGGCGTAGTAACCGGCCGACTGGCCGCTGAAGGTGATGACCAAGAGCCACATGACGCGGCGGAACGAGCGCGACGGCTTGAGCTGTGTGCTCGCGGACCCGGCGGTGTCATCGACGGAGTCGGTGCCGGAGGGGGTGGGCTCAGGTCCGGTGGCGGGTTCAGGGCCGGCGGTGGACGCGGAAGACGACCCGTGTCCCCTCCGGACGCGCCGCCGGATCAGGGACGACCCGTGTCCCCTCCGGACGCGCCGCCGGATCAGGGACAACCAGTACACCAGTCCGGCCGCGGAGACCACACCCCAGAGGGCGATGGCCCAGCGCCAGCCGACGACGGCGGCCAGTGGTGCAGTGCCCAGGAGAGTGGCCATCGATCCCACGTTCATGGTGGCCGAGTACAGGCCGGTCGCCATCGACACCCGATCCCAGGGCACCTCCCGCCGGATGATGACCGGCACCACGATGTTGCCGAGTGTGAGGGACAACCCGATGACGGCGGTGCCTGTCAGCACCAGCCACGCCGGACCGACCGACCGCAGCGCCGTTCCGGCGAGAACCCCCGCCAGACATGCCAGCACGGTCGTCTCCGAGCCCCAGCGTCCGATGGTCCGGGTCGCCAGCGGTGTGGCCACAGCGAACAACATGACCGGCAGGCCGGTCAGCAATCCGGCCCCGACGGCGTCGAGACCGGTGTCCGCCTGAATGTCACCCAGGACGGCGGTGGGCGCAATGATCGGCGCTCGGAGATTCAGTGCGAGAACGACGATCCCGAGGATGATCCACGGCAAGAGGGGGCTGGCAACGGGTGGGCGACGCGTGATGACTCCTGGTGTTCGGCCGCAGCGTGGTGCTGTGACGTGTGGTGGCAGTGGCAGTGGCAGTTGCGGTTCTCGTCGGTTGTCGGTGACGGGCCGTGGGGCAACTAGACTGGCCGGGGCCTGCCGCCGGGTGGCGAACGGGCCCTCCCACATCATCACAGCATGAAAGTCGTTTCTCGCTATGACGGAATACTTCCAGGACCGAGCCGGAGCCTCGCCCGAGTCGGTTGACCAGCCGGATGGGTCGGCGCCGGAGATCTCTCCGGTCGATGACGCCGCGGTGAACGCCGCCGTGGAGCGGGCGCTCTCCGCCTTTGAGGCCGCCTCGGACCTGGACGATCTCAAAGCGGCGCGGTTGGCGCACCTGGGCGAGAAGGCGCCGTTGACACTGGCGAACCGTCAGATCGGCACGCTGCCCAAGGACCAGAAGGCCACTGCCGGCAAGCTCATGGGCACGGCGCGCAAAACGCTGGAGCGGGCGCTCGCCGACCGGTCGGCTGTCCTGGAGGAGGAACAGGCCGCCCGCATCCTCGTGGAGGAGACGGTGGATGTCACCACGGCTGTTCGTCGCCGCCGGGTGGGAGCCCGTCATCCGCTGTCCGTGCTGCAAGAGCGCGTCTCAGACGTGTTCATCGGCATGGGCTGGGAGATCGCCGAAGGTCCCGAGGTTGAGTCGGAGTGGTACAACTTCGATTCCCTGAACTTCAAACCGGACCACCCGGCCCGCGAGATGCAGGACACGTTCTTCGTCGATCCTCCCGAAGCCCATCTGCTGCTGCGCACCCACACGTCCTCGGTCCAGATGAGAGCGATGCTCGAGCGCGGCGCTCCCGTGTACGTCCTGTGCCCGGGACGGACGTTCCGCACGGATGAACTGGATGCCACCCACACCCCGGTGTTCCACCAGTTCGAGGGCCTGGCCGTGGACCGCGGCCTGACCATGGCGGACCTGCGCGGCACGCTGGAGTATTTCGCCCGTCAGATGTTCGGGCCCGAGGCCGAGATCCGCCTGCGCCCCAATTTCTTCCCCTTCACCGAGCCCAGCGCCGAGATGGACATCTGGCACCCAGGGGCCAAGGGCGGTCCGCAATGGATCGAGTGGGGTGGCTGCGGCATGGTGCACCCGAACGAGTTGCGCGCCGCCGGGGTGGACCCGGATGAATACTCGGGGTTCGCCTTCGGCATGGGCGTCGAACGCACCCTGATGTTCCGCAACGAGGTCCCGGACATGCGCGACATGATCGAGGGCGACGTCCGTTTCTCCCAGCACTTCGGAATGGAGATTTGATCACCCATGCGCATCCCGCTGTCATGGCTTCGTGAATTCGTCCCGGTCCCGGCGAATGCCACCGCCGAGGACGTCATGGCCGACCTCGTCAGGGTCGGCCTGGAAGAAGAGGACGTCCACCGTCCCACGGACGAGCTCTCCGGCCCGATCGTGGTGGGCCACGTCCTCGAGAAGGTCCCCGAGCCGCAGAAGAACGGCAAGACCATCAACTGGTGCCAGGTCCGCGTGGTCCCCGAAGGACAGACTCAGACGCTGACCGAAGAGGGCATCGACCCCTCCGGGGTGCAGGGCATCGTCTGCGGCGCCCACAACTTCGAGGTGGGGGACCAGGTCATCGTGACGCTGCCCGGTGCCGTCCTGCCGGGTGACTTCAGAATCTCTCCGCGCAAGACCTACGGTCACGTCTCAGCCGGCATGATCGCCTCCGCTCGCGAACTCGGTTTGGGCGAGGACCACGACGGCATCGTGGTGCTCTCCGCGCTGGGGTTGGACGCCGAGCCCGGCACGGACGTCTTCGAGCTGCTGCACCTGCGGGACGAGGCGGCGGAGATCAACGTGACCGCAGACCGCAGCTACGCCTTCTCCATCCGGGGCGTCGCCCGTGAGTACTCTCACGCCACCGGAGCCCCCTTCACGGATCCGGCATCGCTGATCACCGCCCCCGAGCCGAACTCCGAGGGCCACCCGGTGCGGCTCCAGGACGAGCAGCCCATCTACGGGGTGCCCGGCTGTGACCGCTTCGTGGCCCGGACCGTGACGGGGATCGACCCGTCCTGGCCGACGCCACCCTGGATGGCCCAGCGACTGCGGCTGGCTGGACTGCGCTCCATCTCCCTGCCCGTGGACATCTCCAACTACGTGATGTGGGAGCTGGGTCAGCCTCTGCACTTCTACGATGGCGACAAGCTCCAGGGAGAGATCGTCGTCCGCCGCGCCGCGCAGGGGGAGCTGCTGACGACGCTCGACGGCAAGGACCGGATTCTTTCCGCCGAGGACCTGCTGATCACGGATGAGCGCGGGCCGATCGGTCTGGCTGGCGTCATGGGCGGAGAGGAAACCGAGGTCTCCGGTGACACGACCACGGTGCTCATCGAGTCGGCCCACTTCGATCCGGTCTCCATGGGACGGACGCGTCGCCGCCACAAGCTTCCCTCCGAGGCCTCGAAACGCAATGAGCGCGGCGTGGACTGGGAGATCGCCGACGAGGCGGCCGAGCGTGCCGTCCAATTGCTCGTCGAACTGGCCGGCGGCACCCCCGGCCCCGGGATCACCGACGTGGGAACGCGACCGGCCCCGAGCACCATTGAGCTGCCGGCGTCCTACCCGGCACGGCGAATGGGCGTCGACTACACCGAAGATCAGATCGAGACGACGCTCACGGATCTGGGCGCCACGGTCCGGAAGAGCACCGCGCCTCAGCAGGACACCCCGGAAGGGCCCGACGGCGGCCCCGAGACGATTTTCAGCGTCACCGCACCGACCTGGCGCCACGATCTGCAGATCCCCGAGGACCTGGTGGAGGAGATCGCCCGCCTGGTGGGCTACGACCAGATCCCCGCCACGGTCCCAGTGGCACCGCCGGGGCGGGGACTGACCCGGGAACAGGCGGCTCGCCGCCGTGTGCTGCAGGGACTGGCCGACGCAGGTCTGACCGAAGTACTGGCCTATCCCTTCGTCTCCGAGGCGCAGAACCGGCTCTTCGGCTCTGCCCGTGAAGCCGATGGCGCCGCACAGCGGATGATCCACCTGGCCAATCCGATCTCCGCCGAGTTCGGCTACCTGCGGACGTCGCTGCTGCCGGGCTTGCTGGAGATCGCCCGTCGCAATCATTCGCGTGGGTTCCGAGATCTCGCTCTCTACGAGTCCGGCCTCGTGTTCCACCCGGGAGAGCGTCTGGGTTCGGTCTCCATCCCGCCACTGGGCGTGCGACCGCCCGACGAGATCTTGGCGGAACTGGAAGCAGGCATCCCGGACCAGCCGCGACACGTGGCCGTGGTGTTCACGGGCAACGACTCGGCGCCCGGCGCCGGGCATACCCCCCGAGCCTTCGATTGGCAGGACGCCGTGGGCGCCGCCCAGGATGTGGCCGCCATCCTGGGGGTCGAACTGGACCTGGTGCAAGGAGCACATCAGGCCTTCCACCCCGGTCGGGCCGCCGAACTGCGGCTGGTCGCAGTGGAAGCACTGAGTGAGGTATCGGGCGGGAATACGGCGGGGCGGTCCATCGGCGTCGCCGGAGAGCTGCATCCGCGGTGGCTCGAGAACGCCGGGCTGCCGGCCCGTACCTCCGCTATGGAACTCGACCTCGATGCGCTGATCGCCGCCGCGGCGGACGTGGTGGTGGCCCAACCGCTGTCCACCTATCCCGCCACCACGCAGGACGTGGCCCTCGTGGTCCCCGAAGACGTGGTGGCCGGGGATGTGCTGGCCACGATCCGCGAGGGTGCGGGGACATTGGTTGAGGACGTCGCGTTGTTTGACGTCTACGCAGGTCCAGGGGTCCCGGAGGGGCACAAATCGTTGGCGTTCTCGCTGCGGTTCCGCGCCCCCGATCGGACGCTGACCACCGACGAGGCGTCCGAGGCACGCGCCGCTGCCACCGAACTGGCGGCGTCACGCCACGGCGCCGTCTTGCGCTAGCCAGGCCCAATGATGGTCCGGGTGACTGCCCTTTGACTGCCCCGGCCGCGGATCCGACGTGGCACGTGGTGGTCACCGGCCCGCGTGCCGGAGACCAGCGCCGGGAGGCCCTGGACTACCTCGCCGTGTCCTGGGGACACCGGCCCGGAACCTTCACCGTGACGCATCGGTGCCCCCAGTGCGGGGCGGAGGATCACGGTGCGCCGGAGCTGCGGTACACCTCCACGGCCCGACGGCGGCGTGTCCGGACCACGGATTCGACGTCTGGCGCCCCGGACCCGCTTCCGGCGGTGAGTTTCAGTCGTTCGCATGGATGGCTCGCCACCGCGTGGGTGGACGGGGTGTCAGCCAGCCAGGGTTGGCGGATCGGCGTGGATGTGGAAGATCCGGCCGCGGCGGCCTTCCGGACGGCCGAGGACCTGGGCGCAGTGGCCTTCGCACCGGACGAGGCAGCGACGATCGATCGATTGCCCGCCTCCGAGCAGCCTCTGGCTCGGGCGCGGCTCTGGTGTCTCAAGGAAGCCGTCGTGAAAGCTCGGGGCACCGGCTTCGACACCGACCCGGCGACGGTGCGGACCGGCCTTGCGGGGCATCCGGAGGCCATCGTCGTGGCGAGCGAGGACTGGCCCGGCGGACCGGTGGGCGAGGGCCTGATCGGCGTACTGGTGGTGTTGAAGGCCGGTGTTTAAGGCCGGTGTTTAAGGCCGGTGTTGACGGCCGGCGTTGACCGTGAGGCCTTCCCGGGTAGAGCGATTCAGCGGGCCGCCGGCTCGGGGAGGGCAGGCATCCCCGTGTCGAACAGCCACGGCGAGACCACGTCGGTGGCGAAACCGGCTGCGTGCCCGGCGGCCTCGGCGTGAACATCGGCCGCCTGTAGGAACATCTCGGTGTCCACGGTGCCGTGCCGGTGCTCTGCGACCCAGCACCGAAGCAGTCCCGAGAACACCTCAGAGCCCAGCGCACACCGCAGGGCATACAGGGTCAGGGCGCCGCGCTGGTAGATCCGGTCGTCGAACATGTGCTCCGGGCCGGGATCGGCCACCACGAGGTCCTGTGGACGCTGGCTCAGGACGCGCCAGGCGCGCTCGGCGTGGGTGGACTGGGTCGACCGGTCCGACTCCTCACTCCACAGCCACTCGCTGTAGCAGGCGAAGCCCTCGTGGAGCCAGATGTCCTTCCATTGGCGCAGCGTCAGTGCGTTGCCGAACCACTGGTGCGCGAGTTCGTGGGCGACGAGCCGCTCCGAGTCCCACGACTGGTGGAGGTGGTTTGCACCGAAGATGGACAGGGACGCCGCTTCCAGCGGGATCTCCAGATCGTCGTCGGTGACCACGGCGGTGTACCGGTCGAAGGGGTAGGGGCCGTAGTGGCGGCTGAAGCAGTCCATCATCGCGGTCTGCACGGCCAAGACGGAATGCGCCCGGTCGCGCAGCCCGCGAGAGACCGCGAGGAAGAGGGGCGCTCGCTCCGAGTCCGCTCCGGAGGCCGGTCGCTCGTGCTGATCGGCGATCGCCTCGATCTGATACCGACCGATCTGCACCGTGATCAGGTAGCTCGGAGCGGGATCGTGCAGTTCCCAAGTCCATTCCTCTCCGGAGGACCGGCGTCGGTGTCCGGTGGGCAGGCCGTTGCACACCGGCAGGTAGCCGGCGTCGGTGCGGACGGTCAGGTGATACGTGGACTTCACCGAGGGGTGGTCCACGCAGGGGAACCAGGTCGCGGCGCCATGGGGTTGGGCGGCGACCAGGACGCCGTCGGTGAGTTCTTCCCAACCGATCTCACCCCACGGGCTGCGGCGCAGTCGGGGGACACCCGAGTAGGTGATGTCCAGTGTCAGGGCAGTGCCGGCGTCGAGCGTTCCGCCGAAATCAATGACCAGGCGGTCTCGGCGCACGGAGGTCTTGGCGACCTTGACCGAGCCTCGATGACCGGTCGCGACGACTTTGCTCACCGACAACGCGTGCAGATCCAGCTCGATCCGTTTCACCGCTCGCAGGACAGTGCCCTCCAGACGCGCCCTTCCCGCCACTCGGTTGGCCGCGAGCTTGACCTCAAGTGTCAGGTCGTAATGACCGACGGTGAAGTCCACGGTCCCTGATCCGGGGAGGTAAGGATCGGGGATCGCCGGGGAGGGGATGTCGGTCATGCCTGTGCTGACGCCTTCTCTGCTGTGTCTGATGCTTTGTCGGATGTCTTGTCGGACGCCTTCTCGAGTCGGCTGATGGCCGCCGGTCGGCCCTTCACCTTCGGACCCTTCCACGGTGCCACCGGATTGCCGGCCCACCAGGAGTGGCCCGGGACCGTCTCACCGCGCATGACGAGCGATCCTGCTCCAACTGTGCCGCCGTCGTCGATGGACGCCGCCGGCAGGATGACGGAATTGGGGCCCAGCGTGGCTCCGTGGCCCAGCTGGACGGCGTCCAGGGACATCACTCGGTCATGGAAGAGGTGGGTCTGCACCACACAACCGCGGTTGATGGTGGACGAGTCTCCCAGCGTGACGAGATCGGCCTCCGGCAGCCAGTAGGACTCGCACCACACACCGTGGCCGATGGTGGCGCCGAGACCGCGCAACCACCACACGAGGGACGGGGTGCCCGAGGCCAGCCGGCCGAACCAGGGAGCAGAGACCATCTCGATGACGTTGTCCACCACCTCATTGCGCCAGATGAAGGAACTCCAGAGGGGATGCTCGCCCGCTCGGACGCGTCCGAGGAGAAGCTTCTTGGCCAGCACCGAGCACCCCGCCGCCAGCGCTCCGGCGGCCATCAGCACAGCGTCACCGAGGATCGCGGCGAGCCACCAGCCACCCGGATCGGCGCTCTGGGCTGCCCCGCCGCCCAGGTGTGCCAGCCCGTCGAGGGCCAAGGCGACCAGAAGGGCGATGGCGGTGGAGATCCAGACGGGGACCAGGCGCAGGCATTCCCAGGCCGTGCGGGCGCGCTTGAGTCTGGCGGGCGGATCGTAGGTGAGGGCGTCGTCGGCCTCCACCTCGGTGCGGCGCAGGCGCACCGGCGGGGAACCGAGCCAGGAGGATCCGGACTTTGTCTTGCGCGGGGCGGCCGACAACACCGCCACGAGGGAATTCTTGGACAGCTTCCGGCCGGCGGAGACCATGCCCGAGTTGCCCACGAAAGACTTCTTGCCGATCTTCGCCTGCCCCACGTGCATCCAGCCACGCCGGAGCTCATACGAGCCGATCATGGTGTCATCGGCCAGGAACGCTCCGTCACCGATGTGGGTCAGCGCCGGCTGCAGGATCACCGTGGAGGCCTCCACGTTCGCTCCCACCTCGGCGCCGAGCCAGCGCAGCCACACCGGCGTGAACCGCGAGGCATAGAGCGGGAAGAGCAGATCCCGTGCCGTGTCCAGGACCCGCTCCGTGGCCCACAGTTGCCATCCGACGCGTGAACGCACGGCGTGGTAGCCCTCGCTCACGCCGAGTGACAGCAGGCGGACCGAGGCCACGGTGAACAGCATGTTCAGTCCGAACCACACGGCCGCCATCAGCGGTGAGGCGGCGAGCAGGCGCGTGCCGGAACCGATCAGCGTCTCCGGGGCAGCGCCCGTGGAGAAGTCCGGCCACCAGGTGAGCGACCACAGCCCGGTCGCCGCAGCCGCGGCCGCGGCAATGAACGGCAGCAACGCCAGCAGTCCGGAGCCGAAGGCCGAGAGCACGAGCCAGCCGGTGGCCCGCGGCGGGTCGATGTTCGGTCCCGAGTACTTGGCCTTGCCGAGACGTTTGGCCGGGGAACCGGCGTAGTCGAGACCGTCCTTGGCTCGGCCGGACACGGTCGAGCCGGGCTGAATCACGGTACCCTGACCCACCACGGCCCCGGGCATCAAGGTGGAGCGGGACCCGACGACGGCGTCCTCGCCGACCGTGATCTTTCCGACGTGAACGACGTCCCCGTCGATCCAGTACCCGGAGAGGTCCACCTCGGGTTCGATCGAGCTGCCGGTGCCCAGATCCAGTAGACCGGTGATCGGCGGGACCGAGTGCAGGTCCACGTGAGCACCGATCCTGGCCCCGAGCAGGCGGGCGTACGTGGGCACCCACAGCGCGCCGCCCAGCGAGACCGGGTCCACGAGGTCGGCGATGTGTTGGGCCAGCCACAGGCGCAGATGAACCTTCCCGGACCGCGGATAGGAGCCGGGTTTCAGATCGCGCAACAGCCAGCGCGCCGCGAGCACGGAGATCGCCATGCGTCCGGGCGGCGAGACGAAGACCAGCCAGCCGGCCAGGACCCACCACCAGGACACGGTCGGTGCCTCGGGCAGGATTGACCAGGCCGCCGCCAGGTTGGACCCGGCGGCCAGATAGACGACCCAGCGCAGGGCCACGAGGATGAACAGCGGAAGGCCCATCAGGGTCTGGAAGACCTGGGCCTTCCGAGCGGTGCGAACGACGGGGCGCTCTTCGACCGGTGCGGACGGCTCCACCGGGCGGCAGTCGTTTCCGGTCACGGCCTCGAGCAAGGCGCCGGCACGCGGGTGCGCATACACGTCGCGGACCGTGACGGAGGGATAGCGGGTGCGCAGTCGAGAGACCAGTTGCGCGGCCGCCAGGGAGCCGCCGCCGGAGGCGAAGAAATCGGTGTTCAGATTCGACGGCGTCGAGCCCAGCACGTCAGCCCACTGGGCCAGCACCCAGCTGCCGGGGGAGTCCTCGTCGACCGGCAACGCGGAGCTGCTCGAGCCGCCGTCGCCCGGTCCGTCCTCCGCTGATCCCGGCAGAGGCCAGGGCAGGGCATTGCGGTCCACCTTGCCCGAGGTCTTGGTGGGCAAGGTGTCCACCGTCACCAGGCGGGGAATCAGGGCGGCCGGCAGGTCCCGTTCGAGCTGGCGGCGGAAGGCTTCCAGGTCAGGTTCGGGTCCCGACGTCGGCACCGCCAGGTAGCCGATCAACAGTTGGGTTCCGGCCGGGGTCGTCTTGACGGCGGCTGCGCCACCGGAGATGCCCGGCAGCGCCTGCAATGCGGCGTCGATCTCTCCGAGCTCGATGCGCCGGCCGCCGAGCTTGACCTGCTCATCCGCCCGGCCCACGAAGAGCAGTCCCTCGGGATCCCAGACCACGAGGTCTCCGGAACGATAGGCGCGCTCCCAGCCCAAGGTCTCCATGGGGGCATACTTCTCGGCGTCCTTGGCCGGGTCCAGGTATCGTGCCAGGCCGACGCCGCCGATGATGAGCTCGCCCGTGGATCCCTCCGGAACCGGGATGCCGGTCGCCGGGTCCACGATCGCCAGGTCCCAGCCGTCGAGGGGAAGGCCGATGCGTACGGGGCCCTTGCCGTCCAGGCGTGCGGCGCAGGCCACCACCGTTGCTTCGGTGGGGCCGTAGGTGTTCCACACTTCGCGGTCCTCATCGGCCAGTCGTGCCGCGAGGTCCGGCGGGCAGGCCTCCCCGCCGAAGATCAGCAGTCGGACGTTCTCCAGCGCCTCCGGCGGCCAGAGGGCAGCCAGTGTCGGCACGGTGGAGACGACGTTGATGGAGCGGGACACCAGCCATGGGCCCAGATCCATGCCCGAGCGGACCAGTGACCGCGGTGCGGGAACGAGGCAGGCGCCATGACGCCAGGCCAGCCACATCTCCTCGCACGAGGCGTCGAAGGCCACGGCGAGCCCCGCCAGCACCCGGTCGCCCGGGCCCAATGGGTCCTGCTGCAGGAAGATCCGAGCTTCGGCGTCCACGAACGCGGCGGCGTTCTGATGGGTGACGGCCACGCCCTTGGGGGTGCCGGTCGACCCGGAGGTGAAGATGATCCATGCGTCATCGCCGGGCTGTGGCGGTCGCGGAGCGGGGAACGGTTTGGGCCGGCGTGAGGAGGTCCGCACCTGGCCTTGTCCCGAGAGAATCGCGGCGACGCCGGCCTCGGAGAACACCAGCCGCGCACGCTCGTCCGGATCGTCGGCGTCCACCGGCACGTAGGCGGCGCCGATGTACAGGGTGGCCAGGATGCTGACGTACAACTCGGCGGTTCCCGAGGGGATGCGGATGCCGATGCGGTCCCCGGCGCCGAGCCCCGCACTATGCAGGGCCCGCCCGGTAGCCTTCACCTCGTCGAGGAGTTCGGCGTAGGAGAGCACCGACTCGCCGTCGTCCAGGGCGGGAGCCTCGGGGTGCTGTTCGGCAGTGGTCTCGAGCAGTTCCACCAGGGTGCGCACCGGTGGCGCCTTGATCGCGGCGGGCAACTGGGGTGAGTGAACGGACACGGCGGCTTTCGGCCTACTTCCCCATCAGAACGTCAATGATCGCCGGCGACTCGCCGGCGACGGGTCGAACACGTCGACGCAACAACGTCTGTCATCCTACCGCCGGGACCATACCGTTGGCCTCAACCGTTCGGCAGCAGCAGCGACTTTCCGGTGGTCCGGCGTTGCTCCAGGTCCTGGTGCGCCTTTGCGGCGTCCGCGAGGGAGTAGGTCGCCCCTACGCGGAAACGCAGTGCGTCCTCGCGCAGGGCCGTGAACAGTTCCTCCGCTCGCCACCGGGTCTCCTCGGAGGTCACAGTGTGGTGCGCCAGGGTGGGGCGGGTGAGGAACAGCGAACCGGCCCCGTTCAGCCGCTGCGGGTCGAAGGGCGGCACCGGGCCGGACGCGGCACCGAAGAGCACGAGAGTCCCCCGCACTCGCAGGGCCTGCAGAGATTCGTCGAACGTCTCCTGGCCGACTCCGTCGAACACCGCGTCCACCCCGTGTCCGTCCGTGAGCTCTCTGACGCGTTCGGCGAAACCGGCGTAGTCGAGGACGTGACTGGCACCGGCCTCGCGTGAGAGCTCGTGCTTCTGCCCGCTCGAGGCGGTGGTGATGACCGTGGCTCCCAGACGAACGCAGAGCTGGGTCAGGAGTAGTCCGACACCCCCGGCGCCGGCGTGGATGAGGACGGTCTGGCCCGACCGGACCTCGACGGTGGAGCGGCACAGGTAATGGGCGGTCATGCCCTGCAGCGGGACGGCGGCAGCCGTGACGGCGTCCACCCCTTCCGGCACGGGGAGCAGTTGACCCACCGGGGCGGTGAAATACTCGGCGTAGGTTCCGGTTCCGGCGGCCGTGGCGACCACATCGCCCACAGTGACCGAGCCGACCGAGCCGGCCGGGCCGGCGGCGCCGCCGTCGACTCCAGCTCCGAGGGCGACCACCGTCCCGGAGCCTTCGGACCCGGGGACGAACGGTGGTGACATCGAGTACTGGCCGGAACGTTGATAGGTCTCGATGAAGTTCAATCCTGTGGCGGCCGTCTTGACCAGCACCTCACCCGGGCCGGGCGTCGGCACGGGCGCCTCGACCCAGCGAAGGGCATCGGGACCGCCGGGCTGGTCCACGCGGACGGCATGCTGTGTGGTGGGAAGGGAGTGCTCCGTCATGGTGCCTACGGTAACCCTCGGCAGTTCAGACCGGGCCAGTGCATAAATATTGGCTTCACTGCATATTTCCCGTAGGATGACCGCATGAGTCTTCAGGTCGCCGTGTCAGGAGCCAGCGGATACGCCGGGGGAGAGGTCCTGCGCCTGCTGCTCCATCATCCCGAAGTGGAGATCGGCGCCATCACGGCCCACTCTCACGCCGGGGAACGCCTGGGAGTGGCACAGCCCCATCTGCATGCCCTGGCCGACCGGGTGCTGGACGAGACGACGGCGGAGGTGCTCGCCGGCCACGATGTCGTCTTCCTGGCCCTGCCGCACGGCGCCAGCGGCGCGCTGGCCGCCGAATTGGAACAGCGCTCGCCGGGAATCCTGGTCATCGATGCCGGCGCGGACCACCGCTTGGAGTCCTCCGAGGCTTGGCAGCAGTTCTACGGTTCGGACCATGCCGGCACGTGGCCCTACGGTCTGCCGGAACTGCCGGGTCAGCGAGACCGGCTCACAGGAACCTCCCGCATCGCCGTCCCGGGGTGCTATCCCACGACGTCCCTGCTGGCTTTGGCCCCCGGATTCAGCGCGGGACTGCTGGAGTCGCAGGACGTGGTGATCGTCGCGGCCTCCGGAACCACCGGGGCCGGCAAAGCGCTCAAGCCGCACCTGCTGGGCAGCGAGGCCATGGGATCGATGAGCCCCTATGGAGTCGGCGGCGTGCACCGCCATACTCCCGAGATCGAACAGGGACTGTCCCAGGTGGCGGGTGAGCAGGTCACCGTATCCTTCACGCCGACCCTGGCCCCCATGCCGCGGGGCATCCTCGCCACGGCCACGGCTCGGCTCGCCCCGGGAGCCGAGCCGGCGCAGGTGCGGGCCGCCTGGCACCAGGCCTACGACGCCGAGCCCTTCGTGCACTTGCTGCCGGAGGGACAGTGGCCCACCACCAAGTCCGTGCTCGGCTCCAATCACGTCGTGATGCAACTGGCCGTGGATGCTCACGCCGGCCGCGTCATCGTGACGGCTGCTCTGGACAATCTGACCAAGGGCACGGCCGGCGGCGCCGTCCAGTCCATGAACATCGCCCTCGGTCTCCCCGAAGAGACCGGGCTGAACCAGCAGGGGACCGCACCATGAGCGTCACCACACCCCGGGGATTCCGCTCCAGCGGCGTCGCCGCCGGTCTGAAGTCCACCGGACGGCCCGATGTCGCCGTCGTCGTGAATGACGGACCGGATCACCACGCTGCTGCCGTGTTCACCGCCAACCGGGTGGCCGCGGCGCCCGTGTACTGGTCGAGGCAGGTCATCGCGGACGGCCGGGCCGACGCCGTCGTGCTCAACTCCGGCGGGGCCAACGCCTGTACCGGCGCACCGGGCTTCCAAGACACGCATGCCACGGCCGAGCACGCCGCCGAGCAGCTGGGCGTCTCCGCGACGGACATCCTGGTGTGCTCCACCGGACTGATCGGCGAACGCCTGCCCATGGAGCAGCTTCTCACCGGAGTGCGCAGCGCCGCGGAAACACTGGCCGACGACGGCGGTCAGGCCGCGGCCGAGGCCATCATGACCACCGACTCGGTGGCCAAGACCGCGAGCTTCACCGACGGACGGTACGCCATCGGAGGCATGGCCAAGGGCGCCGGCATGCTGGCCCCCGGACTGGCGACGATGCTCGCGGTCCTCACCACCGACGCCGTTCTGCCGGCGGAAGACCTCGACCGATACCTGCGCGAGGCCGTACGCACGACCTTCAACCGCACCGACTCCGATGGCTGCATGTCCACCAATGACACGGTCATCCTGATGTCCTCCGGAGCCTCGGGAGCGGTGCCGGAGGCGGGTGCCTTTCAGGAGGGGCTGCGGAGCGTGTGTGCCGACTTGGCGCGCCAGCTCATCGGGGACGCCGAGGGAGCCGGCCATGACATCGCCATCGAGGTCGTCCACGCAGCCTCCGAGGAGGACGCCGAAGAGGTCGGCCGTGCGGTGGCCCGGTCCAACCTCTTCAAGACGGCCATCTTCGGTCGCGACCCGAACTGGGGCCGGGTGCTCTCCGCCGTCGGAACCACTCAGGCCGCTTTCGAGCCGGACCGGCTGGACGTGGCCATCAACGGGGTCCAGATCTGCCGCGGCGGCGGCATCGGTGATCCCCGGGACCTGGTGGACCTGGCGGCGCGTGAGGTGCACGTGCTCATCGATCTGCACGCGGGTCAGGACGCGGCGACGATCTGGACGAACGACCTCACGCACGACTACGTGCATGAGAACTCCGCCTACTCAAGCTGAGGACTGCCGTGACGAACCACTCCGCGTCCGACTCACCTGACGTGAGCACCGAGCGTGCCGCCGCCAAGGCCGGTGTGCTGATCGAAGCCCTCCCGTGGATTCAGCGCTTCGCCGGCACCACGGTGGTCATCAAATACGGCGGCAACGCCATGGTCTCGGATTCGCTGCGCCGGGCCTTCGCCGAAGACGTGGTCTTTCTGCATCACTGCGGCATTCACCCGGTCGTGGTGCACGGCGGCGGTCCTCAGATCAACACGATGCTGGACCGGCTGGGCATCGAGTCCGAGTTCGCCGGAGGACTGCGTGTCACCACGGCCGAGGCCATGGACGTCGTCAGGATGGTCCTCACCGGGCAGGTCGGCCGTGAACTGGTCGGGCTGATCAACGGACATGGTCCCTATGCCGTCGGGATGTCCGGCGAGGACGCCGCCTTGTTCCAGGCCGTGCGGACCGGAACGGAGGTGGCCGGCGAGTCCGTGGATCTCGGCCTCGTCGGCGAGGTCACGCGCGTCAACCCCGAGGCCATCCGCGACCTGGTCGATCACGGTCGGATTCCCGTGGTCTCCTCGGTGGCGCCGGAGATCCACGCAGACGGCGACGGCACCAGCAACGGCAAGAGCAACGGCAACAACACCGGTGATGTCCTGAACGTCAACGCGGACACCGCCGCAGCCGCCCTGGCGGAGGCGCTGGGCGCCTCCAAGCTCGTGGTGCTGACCGACGTCGAGGGTCTGTACTCGGACTGGCCGGACCCCTCCTCGCTGGTGAGCGAACTCACGGCCGGGGAACTGCGCCAGCTGCTGCCCACTCTGGAATCGGGAATGATCCCGAAGATGGCGGCCTGCCTCAAAGCCGTGGACGGAGGAGTGCCCCAAGCGCACATCGTCGACGGCCGAAAGCCCCACTCCATGCTGCTGGAGATCTTCACCGCCGCCGGCGTGGGGACCCAGGTGCTGCCCGATGAACACCCCACCCCAGGAGCGTCATGACCACCTCTGATGCCGCGTCCCGAGCTTCCCACTCGGCCTCTGCTTCCCCTGCTTCCCCTGAGTCCAACGCACAGTTCCTCGAGCGCTACCGCGCCTCCCTCACCGGGGTCTTCGGCGCGCCGAACCGCGTGCTGGTCAAGGGCGAGGGCGTCAGTGTGTGGGATGCCGACGGCCAGCGATACACGGACTTCCTCGCCGGGATCGCCGTCAATGCCCTGGGCCATGCTCACCCCGCGCTGGTGGAGGCCGTGTCCGGCCAACTGCAGACGCTGGGGCACATCTCCAATCTCTTCACCTCGGGTCCGCAGATCAGACTGGCCGAACGGCTGCTCGAACTCGCCGGCGCCGAAGAGGGATCGACGGTGTTCTTCGCGAACTCCGGTTCGGAAGCCAACGAGGCCGCGCTCAAGCTGGCCCGTCGCCACGGCAAGGAGGATCCCTCCGGACGCCGCACGCGAGTTCTGGCTCTGGAGAACAGCTTCCACGGCCGGACCATGGGGGCCTTGGCGATGACGTCGAAGCTCGCCTACCGCGAGCCCTTCGAGCCCTTGCCGGGCGGAGTGGAATTCGTCCCCGCGGGGGACGCCGAGGCCCTGGCCGCGGCCATCGACGAGACGGTCGCCGCCGTCGTGATCGAACCGGTGCAGGGGGAGTCGGGTGTGCACGGCTGGCCTGCGGGCTACCTCCAGGCCGCGCGTGATCTCACGCGCCGGCACGGCGCCCTGTTGATTTTCGATGAGGTGCAGTGCGGCACGGGCCGGACCGGCACCTGGTTCGCCTCACAGAATTCCGAGGTCACCGGGCAGCCCGAGCCGGTGGTGCCGGATGCGATGACCCTGGCGAAGGGGCTGGGCGGCGGAATCCCCCTGGGGGCCATGATCAGTTTCGGATCCCGCACCTCGTCGCTGCTGACAGCGGGGCAGCACGGCACCACGTTCGGCGGCAACCCGGTGGCCACGGCGGCCGGGCTGGCCGTGCTGGACACCATCACCGCCGAAGGTTTGCTCGAGCACACCCGCGAGATCGGACAGCGGCTCGCCGAAGGCCTTCGCGCGCTGCCGTTCGTCACCTCCGTGCGCCACTACGGTCTGCTGATCGGAGTGGACGTCGACCTGCCTCCGAGGTCCGAGCCGGCTGAGGCGTCCGCTGCGGCCGTTCTCGACGGCGGCCTGGCACCGGCCATGGTCCGCGCCGGCCTCGAGGCCGGCTACCTCCTCAACGCCACCGGCCCGCAGACCCTCCGGTTGGCCCCGCCGCTCATTCTGGAGCACCAGGACGTGGACCAACTCCTCACGGATCTGCCGGCCATCCTCGACGCCGCCCTCGACACCGCCGTGCGCGGTTCAGCACAGGAGAAGAACGCATGAGCGCCCCCACTGCCCCGTTGACCACCGACCTGATCGCCGCCTCGAGCGTGCGCCATTTCCTCGTGGACACGGACCTTGCGCCGGCCGAGCAGGCCGAGGTACTCGATCTGGCCGCTCAGATGAAGAACGATCGCTTCCTGCACCGGCCGCTGGCGGGTCCGCAGACCGGGATCGTGTTCTTCGACAAGACCTCGACTCGGACGCGAGTGTCCTTCGCGGCCGGCATCGCGGATCTGGGCGGTCAACCGCTGATCGTCAATCCCGGTGAGTCCCAGCTGGGCCACAAGGAGTCCATCTCGGACACGGCCCAGGTGCTCTCCCGCATGGTGTCCGTCATCGTCTGGCGCACGTATGCCCAGGCCGGGCTCGAGGAGATGGCCGAGCACGCCACGGTACCGGTGATCAACGCGCTCTCGGACGACTACCATCCGTGCCAGTTGCTCGCCGATCTGCTGACGGTGCGCGAGCACAAGGGTCGCACCGAGGGATTGGTCATGACCTACCTCGGGGACGCCGCCAACAACATGGCCAACTCCTACTTGCTGGCGGGGGTGACCGCGGGGATGCACGTGCGGGTCGCCGGGCCGGAGGGGTACCTGCCGCAACCGGCCGTGGTGGATGCCGCACGGGCGCGGGCCGCCGAGACGGGCGGTTCGGTGCTGGTCACCACGGACCCGGCGCAGGCGCTGGACGGAGCCGACGTCGTGGTCACGGACACCTGGATCTCGATGGGCCAGGAGGACGAGAAGGAGCAACGGAAGACGCTGTTCCGCGACTACGCCGTGGATGCCGCTGCCATGGATCGGGCCGCGACGGGCGCGCTGTTCCTGCATTGCCTCCCGGCCTACCGTGGGCTCGAGGTCTCCGCAGACGTGATCGACGGTCCCCAGTCGGTGGTCTTCGACGAGGCGGAGAACCGTCTGCACGCGCAGAAGGCCGTGATGGCCTGGCTGCTGTACCGTTCCGGGCTCGCCTCGGAGCCCACGCTCTGATGAGCGCCCCGTCCACGAAGACCGCACGGCACGCGGCCATCAAAGAGGTGCTGTCGGCCACCGACATCCACAGTCAGGCGGAGTTGATGACCGAGCTGGAGGCCCGCGGGGTCTCGGTGACTCAGGGCACGCTCTCTCGCGACTTGGTCGAGCTGGGTGCATACCGTGTCCGCGGAGAGGGCGGGCAGCTCGTCTACTCGGTGCCCCCCGACGGGCCGGTGACCGGGGAGATCGCCGGACGGCGCCCCCCTGAGGCGATCGAATCCCGGTTGTCGACGCTGTGCCGGGACTTACTGGTGGCTGCCGAGTCGAGCGCGAATCTGGTGATTCTGCGCACGCCTCCCGGCGCTGCCCAATTCCTGGCCAGTGTCATCGACCAGTCTCGGCAGCCGGACATTCTGGGCACGATCGCCGGAGACGACACCATCATGATCGTCACACGGGCGCCCGACGGTGGCATGGCCGTGGCCGGGCGGTTCCTCGAATACGCAGGGTAGACGGGACGGCCATGCAGGCCTTACCGGCCAGGGATCACATGCCCGGGATGCTGAAGATCTCGTCCTCGGCCGGCATGTCGACCGGCTCCACAGCGTCCCATCGTGAGAAGTTCACGGTCCCTGCGCCCGTGCCGGTGGGCTCGTCCGAGGCGGAGGCTGACGGCGAATCCGAGGAAGCCGACGACGCATCGTCGCTGCCGGCACCGGCGTTCTCCGCCTCGATCCGCATCAGTTTGTTGTCCTTGGAGACGTAGACGCTGACGGGTTCCTCGGAATCGGCCTGGGTCCCGGTGTACTTGTAGACCTCTTCGCCGTTGAGGTCCACCGCCTCGGAGGTGTACTCCGAGTCACCGAACTCCTCGGTACCGGGAATGTCGTCGCTGAAGCTGTCCCAGAACGTGGACATCGTGAAGCCGCCCCGTTCGGCCGGCATCTCCAGCCATTTCTCACCCACCATGTCCTGCAGTTGAGCTCCGCCGAGCTGTTCATAGAACGCGGCGTTGGGCTTCATGTAGGTGTATTCCTGGTTGCCGACGACTTCCACATCCGACTCGTCCATGGACACCGTTCCCGAGTACGAGGAATCGTCGATCTGGCCGGCGATCTTGACCGAAACATCCTGGCCTCCCTGGGTCACGCTGCCGTCAATGGCGACCGAGGAAGCGTTCTCGATGGATGCGCTGACATCCGGCCACACGTCTTCCAGAGCAGGAACACTGGACCCGCAGCTGGACACGGCCAACGCCGTGATCGCTCCGGCCGCCGAAAGACCGATGACTCGGAACGGACGCGTGGAGATCGTGCGGCGGGTGGCGGTCTTCGGCATGGTGGTCCCCTCGAGACGTTCGGATCGTTGCCAGCAGATGGGCGGTGCAGTGGTGTGCACGTGATGTGGGTGGTCGGCGAGATCCCACGAACTAACGCGCTGGAGGCGCTTGACGCGCCTGATGCCCGCCCAGCCTACCGGCACCGGCCTCAGACGCAGAACGCGCCGGACGGGGAGTAGTCCCCATCCGGCGCGTTCGGCAGCCGAAAACCGGTGTACTACCGGTTGAGCAATGATCAGGCCGGCAGGTGAAGAGTCTGGCCGACGAAGATCAGGTTGGCATCGGCCACGGTGTCGGTGTTGGCCGCGAACAGGGCCTTCCAGCCGCCCTCGACGCCGTTGGCTTCGGCGATCTTGTAGAGCGTGTCACCGGCCTTGACGGTGACGGTCTCCGAGGACTGCTCCACGGGAGCAACCGAGGAGGTGCGCTCTTCCTGGACCGGAGCGGAGGTCTCGGCCGGGGCCGTGGAAGGCTCCGACTGAGTCTGCTCCACAGGAGCGGACTGCTCGGACTGGGCAGGCTCCTCGACGGGGGCGGACTCCTGGGACTGGGTGGTCGTCTGCGGCTCGGCCGGGGTTCCGTACAGACCCAGCTTGGCGGAGCAGGCGGGCCATGCGCCCCAACCCTGAGCGGCGAGCGTGTTCTCGGCCACGCGGATCTGCTCGGCCTTGGAGGCCTGGTGCGGCATACCGGAGCCGCCGAAAGCGCGCCACGTGGACGGGGTGAACTGCAGGCCGCCGTAGTAACCGTTGCCGGTGTTGATGGACCAGTTGCCGCCGGACTCGCACTGAGCGAGGGCGTCCCAGCTGGACTGGGGGGCGGCAGTGGCCGGGGCGGACAGGGCGGTCAGGCCGGCACCGGCGATGGCGACGCCGGCCAGGCCTGCGGCCGAGCGACGGGCGATGGTGCGGCGAGTGGACTGGGGAGAAGTGGAGGTCTTCTTCATGGTGTGTAGTGAGTGTCGGCCCACCTTCTGCTCAGGTCGTCCCCGACCGTCAAAGCAGCACCGTCCGCCGTCCGCGATGGAATACACGGCGCAAGGCTCCCAAGGGACGGTGCAGGTGGGGGAGCCCCGCTCATAACTTCCTGCCAGATCACGAAACGGTCACGAAGCAGGACTGGAACCAGTGAAGAGCATCAGATCGATAACGTCAAATTGCGCTCGGCCCGGGTGTGTCTCAGGGTGTGTTCCCCGTGGGGCCGTCCAAGAGCGACCGCATGGATTCGAGGCCGAACATCTCGACGGCGGCACGGGCGCTCACCGGCCCGGCATCCGGGTCGGCGCCGGCCGCGAGGAGTGCGCGGACCGATTCCTCGTTCTGGACGAAGACGGCACAGGACAAGGCCGATTGACCGCGCTCGTTGAGATGGTTCACGTCCGCTCCGCGCTGAATCAGTTCCTGGGCCAACGAGGCGTGATCGTTATAGGTCGCCAGAATCAAGAGGGTGTCGCCGCGGTGATTGGTCAGATCGACCGGGATGCCCTGGTCAAGGAGGGGGAGTAGTTGGTCGGCGTCTCCGGCGCGGGCCAGATCAAAGAGCGAGTTGAGGAACTCCACTTGCTCGTCCGTCAGTTCCGGCGGGGTGGTCGGGTCATGTTGTGACGTTGAGTCGTCACTGTTTGCGTCGCTCGGGGTGTTGCTGGTCATCGCACCAGATTACGGTGGCATCACGGGTATCGGACACGGTGGTCTGACTTTGTCCGGCCCGTGACTTTCTCGGGCTGCGGCGATATGCATAAATATGTAGACTGCTGCATAGATTGATCGAGCATGCCCGATGAAGGCTGCTTGGCCCGCGAAGGCAACGTAGAGGAGCACGCAATGACAGAACGCATCGTCCTGGCCTATTCGGGAGGGCTGGACACCTCGGTGGCCATCGGCTGGATTGCCGAGGCCACCGGCGCCGAGGTGATCGCCGTTGCCGTGGATGTGGGCCAGGGAGGCGAGGACCTGGAGACAGTCCGGCAGCGTGCCCTGGACTGCGGTGCCGTGGAGGCCTATGTCGCTGACGCCCGTGACGAGTTCGCCGAACAGTACTGCTGGCCCACGCTGAAGGCCAACGGCCTCTACATGGATGCTTACCCCCTGGTGTCCGCGATTTCCCGTCCGGTGATCGTCCGGCACCTCGTTGCCGCAGCCCGCCAGTTCGGTGCCTCCACGGTGGCTCACGGATGCACCGGCAAGGGCAACGACCAGGTCCGTTTCGAGGTCGGCATCCAGACGCTCGGTCCTGACCTGAAGTGCATTGCCCCGGTCCGCGACCTGGCCCTGACTCGTGACCGGGCGATCGAGTATGCCGAGCGGAACGATCTGCCGATCGTGACCACCAAGAAGAATCCGTTCTCCATTGACCAGAACGTGTGGGGACGCGCCGTGGAGACCGGCTTCCTCGAGGACATCTGGAACGGTCCGACCAAGGATGTCTACGACTACACCGACGACCCGGCCTTCCCCCCGGCTCCGGACGTGGTCACCGTGACGTTCGATCAGGGAGTTCCCACGGCTCTCGACGGCCGTTCGCTGACCGCACTGCAGATCATCGAGGAGATGAACCGCCGGGCCGGCGCCCAGGGCATCGGTCGCATCGACATCGTCGAGGACCGCCTGGTGGGTATCAAGTCCCGCGAGATCTATGAGGCTCCCGGAGCCATGGCGCTGATGACCGCCCATCGAGAACTGGAGAACGTCACGCTGGAACGGGAGCAGGCGCGGTTCAAGAAGACGGTCGATCAGCGCTGGACCGAGCTGGTCTATGACGGACAGTGGTTCTCCCCGCTCAAGAACAACCTGGACGTCTTCGTCGATGACACGCAGAAGTACGTCTCCGGCGATATCCGCATGGAGATGCACGGAGGACGGGCCATCGTGCAGGGTCGCCGCTCGGAGACCGGACTGTACGACTTCAGCCTGGCCACGTATGACGAGGGTGACGCCTTCGATCAGTCCTCGGCGCGGGGCTTCATCGACCTGTTCGGGCTCTCCTCCAAGGTCGCCACGGAGCGCGACCAGCGGGTCGCTGGCGGGAGCGGGGACGCGCTGGCCGACGTCGCCCGGTTGTCCAACCAGAACACCGAGACCCCGGGGGCCTGACCCGTGTCCGGCCACGAGAACGATCAAGAGCACGACCAGCCGCCGACGGACGATCCAGGGCAGCGGCACGGAACCAACGAGGGCTCGTTGTGGGGCGGTCGGTTCGCCGGCGGTCCCGCAGACGCCCTGGCCGCGCTGAGCAAGTCGACCGACTTCGATTGGCGACTGGCCCGGTACGACATCGCCGGTTCCCGGGCGCATGCCCGGGTGCTTCACACGGCGGGCCTGCTCGACGATGACGAGCTCACCGGGATGCTGGCCGCGCTCGACCGGCTCGAGGCCGACGTCGTCTCCGGGGCCTATGTGGCCGCGGAGTCCGACGAGGACGTGCACGGATCGCTTGAGCGAGGACTCATCGAGCGGGCCGGACCGGAACTGGGCGGAAAACTGCGAGCCGGCCGGTCCCGGAACGATCAGATCGCCACCTTGGGACGGATGTTCCTGCGCGACCGCGCTCGTCTGATCGCGCAGGGGCTCCTGGACACGATCGATGCTCTGGTAGCCCAGGCTGAACGGCATCCCTACGCGCCGATGCCTGGGCGAACACACCTGCAACATGCCCAGCCGGTCCTGTTGAGTCATCATCTGTTGGCCCATGCGTGGGCCATGGCCCGGGATGTGGAGCGGTTCGTGGACTGGGACAAGCGAGCCGCGGTGTCGCCGTACGGCTCCGGTGCCTTGGCCGGTTCCTCACTGGGGCTGGACCCGAATGCGGTGGCGGCCGACCTCGGCTTCGACTCGGCCGTCTGGAACTCCATCGATGGCACGGCCGCCCGGGACACCTTCGCCGAGTTCGCCTGGGTCTGTGCCATGGTCGGCGTGGACCTCTCCCGGATCAGTGAGGAGATCATCTTCTGGGCCACCAAGGAGGCGGGCTTCGTCACTCTGGACGACGCCTACTCCACGGGATCGTCGATCATGCCGCAGAAGAAGAATCCGGACGTCGCCGAGTTGGCCCGGGGGAAGTCGGGACGCCTCATCGGTGATCTGGCGGGGCTGTTGGCCACGCTCAAGGGACTGCCCCTGGCCTACAACCGTGACCTGCAGGAAGACAAGGAGCCGGTGTTCGATGCGGCCGACACCTTAGAACTACTGCTGCCGGCTGTCTCCGGGATGATCGACACCCTCGAATTCCACACGGAGAAGATGGCAGAACTTGCTCCTCAAGGCTTCGCCTTGGCCACCGATGTGGCCGAGTGGCTGGTCCGGCAGGGCGTTCCGTTCCGGCAGGCCCACGAGCTGTCCGGTGAGGCTGTGCGAGTGGCCGAGGGCCGTGGAGTCGATCTGTGGGACTTGTCGGACGAGGATTACGCAGCCATCGACCCCGCCCTGACGCCCGAGGTGCGGACGGTGCTGTCCACGGCCGGTTCACTGACCTCGCGCAATGCTCAAGGCGGCACCGCTCCTGAAGCGGTCGCGGCACAACTGGCCGAACTCACTCGGCAACTGGAACCTCTGCGCGCGTTCGGAAGCTCCAGCACACTAACGTCAGGGTGACGGAGATCGACGGTTCAGTCAGTCCCGGATCCAGATGGCCGGTACTCGAACGGGGCGGCCTGCGCGCCGCCCCGTTGCTGCTGGGCTCCACACTGACCGTGGTCCGTGACGGCGCGGCGGTCAGCGTACGACTGACAGAAGTCGAGGCCTACGAGGGCGCCCGCGATCCCGGTTCGCACGCCTACCGGGGTCGCACGGCCCGCAACGCGACGATGTTCGGACCCGCGGGCCACGTCTACGTGTACTTCACCTATGGCATGCACTGGTGCATGAACATCGTGTGTGGCCAGGAGGGCACCAGTTCGGCGGTGCTGCTGCGCGCCGGCGAGGTCATCGCGGGGGAGGACATCGCCGTCGAGCGACGCCAGGCCGCCCCAGGGCCCAAGCTCGCGTCCGGTCCGGCGCGGCTGGCCCAGGCACTGGGCATCGGCGCCGGCGACGACGGCTCGGTTCTGCTTCCCGGGCCGGCACCGGAGACGGTCTTCTCCCCGATTCCCTCGGCGGTCTCCCCGTCGCCGGAGGACGGTATCTGGTTGTCCGGGCTGCGGTCCCGACGCCGGCCGAACACCCGGACCGGGCCACGCACCGGCGTCGGTGGTCCGGGAGGAGGCCCAGAGCATCCCTGGCGCTTCTGGCTGGAGGGTGAACCCTCGGTCTCTCCCTATCGCGCCGCCAAACCTCGACGGCGCCCCACCGGGCATATCGGGGATTCCGGGGATTAACGCGTCGTTTACCCCGGCGGCTGTACCATGGATGGTCACTCGTTCCGAGGAGCCCTGGGGTTTTGGCGGATTCGTCGGACCCTGGGAGCACCATCGATAGCCCTAAGGTGTGCAAGGCATGACTGATGTGGTTCCCGTCCATCAGAGCGAACTGGAGCATGAGCGCGAGTATGTGGCGCGGCTCTATGAACGCCTGGATGAATTGCGCGCCGAGAAGGAACGCCAGCTCGCTCGCGTCCGCAAAGAGGGACCGCAGGGCTCGTTGCAGAACGTCTCGGAACGGGATGCCTTCGCCACCCTGTACGAGGATCGATTGGCCCAGCTTTACGCCGTGGACGACCGAATGGTGTTCGGGCGACTGGACATGGACGACGGCGATGAGCGCTACATCGGTCGCATCGGACTGACCGACGAGGAACAGGTCCGCCTCATGGTGGACTGGCGGGCGCCGGAGGCAGGGGCCTTCTACCAGGCCACGGCCCACCAGCGACTCGGTGTGCGACGGCGCCGGCATCTGATGCTCCGCGGACGCACGGTGGTGGATCTGGAAGACGATGTTCTGGACGCGTCTCTGCTCGACGAGGAGACCCCACACCACGGTGCCGGAGCGCTACTGGCCGCGGTGACCGCCCGGCGGACTGGCCAGATGGGGGACATCGTGGCCACCATCCAGTCTGAACAGGACGCCATCATCCGCTCTCCGATCAAGGGTGTGCTGGTGGTGCAGGGCGGACCCGGTACGGGCAAGACTGCCGTGGCACTGCACCGTGCCGCCTACCTGCTCTACACGCACCGCGAACGCCTGAAGTCCGCTGGTGTGCTGCTGGTCGGCCCCTCCCAGTCCTTCATGCGGTACATCGACCGGGTCCTGCCCTCCCTCGGGGAGACCGGCGTCGTCATGTCCTCTCTCGGTCGACTGATGCCCGGCATCAAGGCCGTGGCCGAGCCCGACCGCCGCGTCGCCCAACTCAAGGGCAAGCTGTTCATGGCGGATGTGGTCGCCAATGCGGTGGCCAACCGTCAACGACTGCCGGCCGGACCACGCAAAGTGGACGTCGGCGGAACCACGCTGACGATTCGGCCGAAGCAGGTCAGGCGCGCCCGTGATCGCGCCCGGGCCACCGGCAAGCCGCACAACGAGGCCCGCAGCACCTTCGTCAAGATCATGGTGCGAGAGCTCGCCGACCAGCTGAAGGACAAGCTCGAGAAGTCCTCAGGGGCCGGCAACAATATCGACCGCTCGTACCTGTCGGAGGACGTTCGAACCTCTCGGGACGTGCGTATCGCCCTGAACCTGTGCTGGATGCCGTTGACTCCGGAGAAGCTGATTTCGGATCTGTTCGCCAAGCCCGAACAGCTCGACGCCGCCGCGCCGTTCCTCAAAGCCAAGCATCGCCGTCGGCTGGTGCGCCCAGCCGAGGCGCCGTGGACGGAGGCGGACGTTCCGCTGCTGGACGAGGCGGCGGAGCTGTTGGGCGAATGGGATGCCAGTGCCGGGCGCCACCAAGCCAGTCAGAAGGTCGATCGTCAGCGGAACCTGGCCAACGCGGAAGCATCTCTGACCAACGTCAGCGCCATGCTGGAGGACTTCGGCGTGGACGGTGTGGTCACCGCGGAGGACCTGGCCGATGCCAACGAGGCGGGAGCCCAGCAGGCCTCCGCTGCTGAACGGGCCGCCACGGACCGGACCTGGACCTATGGCCACGTGGTGGTCGACGAATCCCAGGAACTCTCACCGATGCAATGGCGACTGTTGATGAGGCGCTGCCCGATGAAGTCGTTCACCATTGTGGGAGACATCGCCCAGGCCTCATCGGCCGCCGGTGTCTCCTCGTGGTCCGAAGCGCTGGAACCCTTTGTGGAGGACCGCTGGCGGCTCGAGGAACTCACGGTCAACTACCGGACGCCGGCCAAGATCACGCGGCTGGCGGCGCGAGTGGCCCAAGCCGCCGGACTGCCCGTGTCTTCTCCTCAAGCGATCCGTGAGGGCGAGGTAGAGCCCCAGGTGCGCCGGGTCGCACCGGGGGAGCGGGACGCGGAACTGCTCGCCGGGGTCGCCGAAGACCTGGAGATGATCGACGGCGGACTGCTCGCCGTGGTCGTCCCCCGCTCGCTGGAGCAGCACACGACCGAATTGCTCAAGGAGCGCTATGGCGACCGCGTCGGCTTTGGCGGAGGCGGACTGGGACAGGACATCGTGGCCACCACGCCAGCGGAGGCCAAGGGCCTGGAATTCGACGCCGTGGTCGTGGTGGAACCGGGGATGATCGTCGAGGAGGCGGGCGGCGTCGTCGGCGATCTCTATGTGGCGATGACCCGCTCCACCCAGACGCTGCGACTGTTGTCGACGGGGGACCTGCCGGCCGGGCTCGACTGAGGCCCATCATTCCGCCCTGTTCTTCTGGTTCGTCGTCTTTTTCTTGCTCGTCTTGTTTTTCCATCGAGAGTTACTTTCCGAGAGGCATCACCCGTGAGTATCAGTTCCGCTGTGAACCCGTCCCTGGCTGGACAGTCCAATGACCCGTCCTTCCCGAACGTGTGGCAGGAGCTGAAGTGGCGTGGTCTGGTCCAGGTCTCCACCGATGAGGAGGCGCTGGAAGAGGTGCTGTCCGGGAAACCGGTGACCTACTACTGCGGTTTCGACCCGACCGCACCGTCCTTGCACTTGGGCAACCTCGTGCAGATCCTGTTGCTGCGCCGCCTGCAGTTGGCCGGACACCGGCCCCTGGCCTTGGTCGGCGGATCCACCGGTCTGATCGGTGACCCGCGGCAGAGCGCCGAGCGAGTTCTCAACGACCGCGAGACCGTCAACGAGTGGGTCGGCTACCTGGGCGGACAGATCAAACGGTTCTTGTCTTTCGAGGGGGACAACGCGGCCCAGATGGTGAACAACCTGGACTGGACCGGGGGGCTGAGCGCCCTGGATTTCCTTCGTGACATCGGTAAGCACTTCCGCGTGGGCACCATGATCAAGAAGGAGACGGTGGCCAAGCGGCTGAACTCGGAGGAGGGAATCTCCTACACCGAGTTCTCCTACCAGGTGCTACAGGGGATGGACTACCTCAACCTGTACCGCACCTACGATTGCCGGCTGCAGACCGGAGGCTCGGACCAGTGGGGCAACCTCACCTCCGGCACCGACCTGGTCCGCAAAGTCGAGGGTGAGCATGTGCACGCCGTCGGAACTCCGCTGATCACCAACGCGGACGGCACCAAGTTCGGGAAATCCGAGGGCAACGCCATCTGGCTGGACGCCCACATGTGTTCGCCGTACACCTTCTACCAATTCTGGCTCAACACGGCGGATGACGATGTGATCGACCGTCTCAAGGTCTTCACGTTCCTCCACCGGGACCGTATCGACGAACTCGCCAGGGCCGTGCGTGACGAGCCATTCCGTCGCGAGGCCCAAAGGACCCTGGCGTGGGAAGTCACGTCCCTGGTCCATGGTGAAGAGACCACTCGAAAGGTGATTGACGCCTCGGCTGCGATCTTCGGACAGGGAGACCTGTCCCAGGTGGACGAGATCACTCTCGCGGCGGCCACAGCCGAGCTCCCGACGGCGGCACCCGGCCTGGGTGCCGGAGGTCCGGTCGGCATCGTGGATCTGCTGGTGTCCACGGGGCTGTCCTCGTCCAACTCGGATGCCCGCCGCACCATCAACGACGGCGGAGCCTCCGTGAACAATGCCAAGATCACCGACCCCGAGCAGACCTTCGGTCGCGAACACGCTCTGCATGGTCGGTATCTCCTGGTGCGCCGCGGCAAGAAGAACATGGCCCTGGTGGACCTCGACGCCTGACCCGGATCCCGAGGCCGGTCTGGGGCCGATCCGGGCCGTCCGGAGTCGGTCCGGGGCTGGTGCCGGCGGCGATTTGGCACCGTCCCGAGAGGGTGTGTATAGTTCATCAGGTCGCCAGCCGCGAAAGCGGGAAATCGGCGGCCGACCCCGAACCGAAATAACGGCCTAGACGACTGCGCCCTGAGCGGTGTAACGTTGAGGGCCCGCAAGAAGTTCGGGTCCGTTCAGGACAATGAGGCTGGCGCCCTTCGTGGCTCGCCTCGAGTACTGGACGGAGAGAGCTGAAGAATCTCGGTTCTGGTTCGTTGGATGTGGCGGGTTCGCCGATTTGACGGGATGGTTCCGGGGGGCTAAAGTTGAAAGCCGCGGATAAGGAAAGCCATTCATTTGGCCCGGGAAACGGGGTTGTTATGGTGAGTAGTTATCACGTGCCTGTTGTTTGAGAACTCAATAGTGTGCCAAGTTTGTTGATGCCAATTTTTTGAAATTGGTTGTATTGGTTGCCCGTGCACACCCCGTGTGTACGTTGGTGACTTATAGCCATGGATTGACAA
>NZ_JBHTCV010000004.1:0-28100 GCF_042665635.1 Citricoccus sp. GCM10030269
AGGCCCACAGCGCCGATGGTACTGCATCCGGGAGGATGTGGGAGAGTAGGACGCCGCCGGACAATTATTAGCAGAAGCCCTGGACCCGACGGTCCAGGGCTTCTGTGTTTAACGAATAGATCGTCTGGTTTTAGCGTTTGCGGACCAGAAGGTATGCGGACGAGGCGGCAAGGAATGGGCGTCCGTGGTTGGATGAGGAGCATGTCTGAGAGCTTGTTTCGCGATCCCTTCGCGGTGCCGCCCGGGGAGGAAGAGTCGCCTGGCGAGGAAGAGTCGTTCGGTGCGGAAGACGTTCTCCCCGGGACCGTGGTGGGGAGCAAAGCCGTCTCGAGCGAGACGGTGAAGGCGGTGTCCGCGGTGATTCCGCTGGACCTGGAGCAATCCGTGGGCGCCTTCGTCGACGACACTCACCTGTGGTGGCCGCGAACCCTGCGGGCCACCGGCGCGGAGGGTCACGTCCTCTTCGAGAACGGACGACTCCTGGAAGAGAGCCCCGATCAGCAATCCCATGACTGGGCGACGCTGGTTGCGGCTGAGGCCGCGTCTCTGGAGCTCGAGTGGTTCGGGCGTCGCCCCGCGTCAGCTCCGTCAGCTCCGTCAGCTGCGCCAGCCGGCTCCGCCGGTGCGCCGGGAGCAACCGGGCCACGGATCGAGGTGGGGTGGGAGCCCACTGACGACGCTGGAACGCGTGTCACTGTGAGTGGCAAGGAGCCGGCGTCGTGGGTGGACGAGTGGGCGGAGCTGTTGGCCGCCTACGCACGGTTCACCGGTGGTGCGGTGTCCTTGGACGACCACGCTCGCTGAGCGAGGTGCGGGGCGTCGGACTCAGGGAGGGTTTAGAGTCCGTGCTCCCGGAACATCTTCAAGTCCCCGTCCTCGAACTTCTGCTCGAGCAGGCGCCCGTTGGTGCGCATCGCCTCCAGGTCGTGGCGTAGTACCGAGTCGCGCGTGCGTGCCACTTCCTCGCGCAGGACCCGGAGCTGGTCCGTCCATTCCGGCGCTGCGGCGGGTTTGGCCGAATCGGGAATGTTGAGGAACACGTCCACGGTGTTCGGCAGGTACTGATACACAATCGACTCCAGAGCCGAACGCTGTTCGATGGCGGCCTCGACGTTATCCCACCGGCCGATGATCTCCTCCAGATGTCGACCGATGATGCGCAGGTCCTCATCGGCGGCCGGTGGCAGCTTGGCATGATGACGCCGGACCGTGGACTGAAACTCCTGAAGCCGGCCGGACATGTCCTCCTGGGTGGCCCCGTCCACGGGTATGCCAGAGGGATAGGTCTTCCGAACATTCGGCGTGAGGAGGTATCCGGCTCCGTAGCCCACGATCGCGGCCACGATGGCGGCGGCCGGCGACTGCGAGAGCAGCATGACGATGAGGAAGACGACCACGAGTCCGGCGAGGCCGGCCAGGTTGGAGCGTGAGCCCAGGAAGTCGCCGAATCCGCTGGACATCTCGCCGTTGGTCGACACGAATCTCCTCGGTCAGGTACTGAGTGCTGCTGACGGTGCTGGTGATCCCCCAGTGTAGTCGCGGCATTTTGGATAATCTGCTCCGCCAGGGCTAGGATGGACCACTGTGGTTCCCAGCCGGACAGGCGGTGAACCACTCTCCACGGGGTGTGGCGCAGCTTGGTAGCGCGCGTCGTTCGGGACGACGAGGCCGCAGGTTCAAATCCTGTCACCCCGACCATTGCCTGTTCAGAAGGAGCCGTCCGTCAGGGCGGCTCCTTTTCTGTGTCCGCTTGTTCTCCGCTTGTTCTCCGCTTGTTCTCCGCTCCTTTCTCCGGTGCCGTGCCCTTCAGGCCCCTTCTTGACCCGGCGTTGAACAGGTGTATAGCCTGTTGAACAGCTGTTCAGGCTGAAGGGAGTGCGTATGGCTGAGCCTGCGTCGGACAAGAACACCAGGGCGCGCATCCGCGACGCCGCCATTGAGCTGATCGCCACGAAGGGCTACGGCGTGAGCGTGCGAGCGATCGCCGAATCGGCCAGTGTCAGCCTCGGCCTCATCAACCACCATTTCGGCTCCAAGGACGGTCTGCGCCTGGTGTGCGACGACCATGTGTTGAATCAGATCGTCAACGCCAAGGAAACCAATCTGCGTGGTGGCGCGATCGCGGCCATATCGGCGCTGGGGCAGATGGACGAGTATGCCGTTCCCGTCGCCTACTGCCTGCGAGCGTTACAGGCCGGTGGTGCGGCGGCTCAGCGCATCGTCGACCACTTCGTGACCGATTCGATGCGCTGGGTCGAGCAGGCCATCGCCGATGGCCTCATGCGACCGTCCGTCAACGAGGAAGCACGCATCAAACTCCTCACCATTCAGGGCTTCGGTGCCATGCAGTTGTACCTGACGCTGAAGATGGGGCAGGCCGAGGCCGAACTGACGCCCCGCGAGATCACCGGACTGTTGGAACAGTGGCTCGCCGACTACGGGCTGGTCCTCGTGGAGATGTACACACACGGCGTCTTCGCCAACTCCGAGATCTTCGACGCCTACCGGGCTGCCGAGAACGGCACAGCCGGCACATCGTCACTCGACGAAACACTGCAGGAGACATGATGGATCCGATCATCGAGGTCAAGGGCCTCATCAAGAACTTCGGCACGGTGCGCGCCTTGGACGGCCTGCACCTGTCCGTGGTCCCGGGGGAGGTGCACGGTTTCCTCGGGCCCAACGGCGCCGGTAAATCCACCGCCATTCGCGTTCTGCTGGGGCTGTTGCGCGCCGATAGCGGCACGGTCCGGCTGTTCGGTCGAGACCCCTGGCACGACGCCGTCGCCCTCCACCGCCGGTTGGCGTACGTTCCCGGGGACGTCACCCTCTGGCCCAAACTGACCGGTGGTGAGGCGATCGATCTGCTGGGCGGGCTGCGCGGGGGCATCAACGCGGAGCGGCGTGCCGAACTGCTCGAGCGCTTCAAGCTGGACCCGACGCGCAAGGGCCACACCTACTCGAAGGGCAACCGCCAGAAGGTGGCCCTGGTCGCCGCGCTGGCGGCCGACGTCGACCTGCTGATTCTCGACGAGCCCACCAGCGGACTGGACCCGCTGATGGAGCTGGTCTTCCGCGAAACTGTGCGTGAGGCCACGGAACGCGGCACCGCTGTGCTGCTCTCCAGCCACATCCTCGCCGAGGTCGAAGTCCTCTGCCAGCGGGTGACGATCATCCGGGACGGTCGCGACGTCCAGACCGGCACCCTGTCCGATTTGCGTCAGCTCACCCGGAGCAACGTCATTCTCGATGCGGACATCGGCTCCGAGGAACTCGCCGCCCTGCCGGTCGTCCACGGACTGAGCGAGGACGCCGGTCAATTGCGGTTCTCCGTGGACGACGGCGGCATGGGCACCGTGGTCGAGGCCCTGGCCGGCCGTGAGGTCCGCGCCTTGAGTGCCACACCGCCCAGTCTGGAAGAGCTGTTCGTCCACCACTACGAGGACACGGTCGACGTCGGCCCCGACGCCGTTGCCGGCAGCGCCCGCGCCGGCGCACACGAGAATGCCGCGGCGCAGGAAGGGCGCGGGAGATGAGCCTCCAGACGGCAACCACCCGAGGTGGGCCCGCGCATCGGGACAGCGCGGGACACCAGAACAACAGTGCCTTCGCCGGGACCGGCCGGCTGATCCGCTCCATGCTCCGCGCCGACCGACTGCGCCTGCCCATCTGGCTGGCCGCGATCGTCGGCTTCATCGCCTATGTGGCCGTGGTGGTTCCCGCCGTGCTCGGAGACGTGGCCATCGGTGAGCGAGGCGCGATCATGGCCGAACCGGCCGCCGCGATGATGGCCGGTCCGGGGTACGGGATCGAGCGTTACACGCTCGAAGTCATGATGGCCAACGAGATGCTCGGCATGTTCGCCGTGGCGGTGGCCATCATGTCCCTGGGACTGATCGTGCGTCACACCCGGAACGAGGAGGAGACCGGCCGGGCCGAACTCGTGCGCGCCGCCCCGGTGGGTCGGCACGCACAGCTGACGGCTGCCGTCGTGGTGCTGGTGGTGGCGAACCTGCTGCTGGGCGCAGGCACGGCGGTGGCGCTGATGGGCGCCGGAGCCGAACCGATCCTGGACTGCTGGGCGTTCGGTGCGGCGTTGACCGGCGTGGGCCTGGCCTTTGGCGGCATTGCCGCGACGACCGCGCAGCTGACCAGCCGCGCACGAACTGCCTCCGGCATGGCCGGTGCCGTCCTCGGTGCGACCTATGTGTTGCGCGCTGTGGGCGATGCCCAGGAACGGGGCGGGTCCGTGCTGTCCTGGCTCTCGCCGATCGGGTGGGCACAGCAGATGCGGATCTTCGTGGACCTGCGCTGGGAGCCGTTGCTGCTGCTGGCCGCCGTCGCCGTGGTGGGCCTCGCCCTGGGCTTTGCGCTCTCCGCGCGTCGGGATGTGGGCGCGGGCCTACTGCCGGAGAAGCGGGGCAGAGCCGCTGCCACCTCGTTCGGGCGCACACTGCTCGGGCTGACCTGGCGGATGGAACGCGGACGCCTGATCTGGTGGTCCGTCGCTCTGTTGATCTTCGCCCTGCTGACGGGATCGCTGGCGGGGCCGTTGGCGGACATGATTCAAGAGAACCCACAGATGCTGGCCGCCTTGGGCGCCGACGCCGCCGACAGCGACGCGGTCGGGAATCTCGTGGTGGCCACGATGGGGCTGTTCCTGAAGTTCTTCGCGATGGCCGTGGCCGTGTACGCCGCGATGTCCACGCGGCAGCTCCGATCGGATGAATCGAATCACCGGACCGAGATCGTGCTGTCCTCCGCGGCCTCTCGCTACCGCTGGCTGGGCATTCCGATGCTGGTCACCGCGGCGGCCTCGGTGCTGCTCCTGGCGGTGTCCGGGCTCGGTCTGGGCCTGAGCGCCTCCGCCGAGGCCGGACCGGAGGCGGTCGGCGAGTTCGTGCTGGCCGCTCTGGCCTATGTGCCGTTGATCCTCTGCTGGGTTGCCGCCGCGATGCTGCTCTACGGGCTGGGCTGGAACAGCGGGCTGCTCTGGGCGCTGCTCGGTGCCTCCTTCGTGGTGGGGATGTACGGCACCATGGTCGGTCTGCCCGACGAGATCGTCGACGCCGAACCGTTCAGCATGATCGAGCCGATCGCCCTGGTCCGCGGTGACGACGCCGACTGGGCGCCCCTGATCGGTGCGACGGTGGTGGCCGTGATCCTGGCGGCCGGAGCGCTGGTCTCCTTCCGCCGTCGGGATCTGATGATGGCCTAGCGCGGCTTCAGGCGAGAGGTCGGCAACGGCGGTGCCGGGATGGGGGCCGGAGTGCCCGGCGGGAAGTGCCCGAACTGCCGGCCGGATCCCTCAGCCTCGGTCTCAGCCGCCTCGAAGCCCATTTCGGCCTGATAGGCGGCACGCCAGGCGACGATCTCCTCGTGGGAGCGGCCGACGAAGTTCCACCACATGATGACCTTCTCGTTCAGCGGCTCGCCGCCGATCAGCAGAACGGTCGCCGGCTCATCGGCGGCGGAGAGCGTGATCCGCGTCCTGCCGGGACCGACGTAGCCCAGGTGGTCCGTGGGAATCTCCACTCCGTCGAGGGACACCGAACCGGACACCCGCAGCACACCGTGCTCATGATGCTCGGGAACATCGATCGACAGGGAGGCGCCCGGCTCCAAGAGCATCTCCGCTCCGGTGAGCGGTAGATGGGTGTTCACGGGCGAGGTGCTGCCCAGCAGTGATCCCAGGAAGACCCGTGCGGTGAAGCCGTCGCCGGTCACGGGCTCCGGCCGGTGAGACTCCAGCGAGGGCGGTGAGAACCTCGCGCGGTCGGGGAAGGCATACCAGAGCTGAGCCCCGTGCAGGACGGTGGTCTCCGCCGTGGAGAACTCCGAGTGGGTGATCCCGGCGCCGGCGTTCATGAGATTGACTTCTCCGGGACGGACGGTCAGCTGGTGACCGGCCGAATCGAGGTGATCCACCTGACCGGAGAACAACCACGAGACCGTGGCCAGACCGGTGTGCGGGTGCCGGGGGACCGCCATGCCACCGGTGGCGGAGACGTCGTCGGGACCGTAGAAGTCCAGGAAGCACCAGGCGCCGATCAGCGAACGGGCCCGTTGAGGCAGGGTCCGCTGGACGGTCATGGCGCGCGGACCGCCGAGGGGGACCGCTCGCGGCTCCAGCAGCTCGACCACTCCATCGCCGCCGTCGCTCCTGTCGCCGCTGTCGCCGACGTCACCGGCAGACCGATGTTCGACCCCGTCCGTCAGGCCCGCGGTGAACACCGGTCCGGGCCGGTTCTGGCACGTGGTCTCCTGCGGACGGATCTCGGTGTTGCTCACGGTGTCCCCTCAGTAGCCGTCATCGGTCGCTGGCGGGTTCGCTGCGCCACGCGTGGGTCACCAGCTCACGCAGGACGTCGGCGTCGACGTCCTCGAGCTTCCGCACCCAGACGCAGCCGACTCCGCGGCGGTGCTTCCCCAAGCGATCCAACAGCTCGGCGGAGCGGGGAGCGCCCTGGATTCCATAGAGCGAGAGTTCGGACTTGCGGGGGCTGAAGCCGACCCGAAAAGAGTCGCCTTCGTGTCCTGTGGCATAGACGTAGTGGTACTGACCGAAGCCGATCATGCTGGGGCCCCACATGACCCCGTGTTCGCCCGTGACCTCGGTATACAGCCGCAGAAGTTCCTCGCCCTCGCGTCGGCGGCGTTCCTCAAGGCCCTGCAGGAAACGCTCGGGGGTGGTGTCCGTGGCGCGAGTGGTGTTGTCGGAAGCGGTCCTTCTGGTGGCCCCCCGGGTGAACGTGGCCGTGCGAACCTGCGGGGCCGGTGGGTTCTGCAAACTCTCACCGGACCCCTCCAGGGCGGCCTGCAACCGACGGCCTGCAGCGGGTCCGACACCGTGCAACTGCGCGAGTCGATTCCAATCCGCTCCCGCGAGCGACCCAAGCGTCGTCAGTCCCACCTCGGCGAGCGCGCGGGCAGCGGGTCGCCCGACACCCGGGATGTCGCCGATCAGACTGTTCAGATCGCTCATGAGGCGGACTCTAGTGTTCGAGGGACATCGCCGTCGACCATCACGGTGCTTCCTCCACGTCCGCTCGGTGCTTCCTCAGCGATCCACCGTCTGCACCACGGTACCTCCGGTGATGCGCGCCATCTCAGCGGCAGTCATCGGTCGATTGAAGACCGGGCCATCCGGCTCCAAGATGCGTCCGGCGGCCAGATCCGGCAGCATCACCGGAGCGAAACCCAGGCGAACGGCGAGCTGCCCGACGGCGGCCGCGGCGCCGGCGTCGTCCGCGGCCACCCCCAGTGCCCGACGTTCTGACGCGCTGTGCTGGGCGGAACCGCGTCCGGATTGGTGCCCAGAGCCGTGCGCAGAGTCGTGTCCGGGGTCGTGCGCAGAGCCGTGTGCAGAGTGACCGGACCGGCCGGCCGTGTCTAGGTCCCAGTGGCTGACGTGGTTCAGGGCCTTCACCGTGGTGGCCGAGGAGAACCGGGCGGCGATGGCCTCGGAACTGGTGCGGCCGGCGTCGAGACCGGACTGAAGCCACTCCGGCAGCGGTTCATCAGCCCACCGGTTCGTCGCATCGATGAGGATGCTGCCCTCGAGCCAGCCGGGATCAACGCTGTCCAGGTCTTCTTGCGGGACCATGAGGACCACGATGGCCGGTGATGACTGCTCGGCCGGCACGATCTCCGCGGCGGGCACGGCGGTGGCCCGGGGTGCGTATTGGGCCAGGTGCAGACGCAGCGAGCCCGGTGGCCGGCTGGCGGCGATCCGCACCGGCAGATCCACCGCCGCAGCGGCTCGGGCCAGGGATGTCCCAGCCCGGCCGGCTCCCAGAATGTTCAGCACGGCCGGTGAGTCGTCGTCGTGGTTCACTTTTCCCTCCTCACGTGCGGAATATTCCCCCTTCCGCCGCCACTGCGGTCCCTGATGAGCCCGGAGATGTCGGGGGAGAGGTGACTAGAGGCCGAGGGTGCGGACGTTCACGACGCCGGCGTCACCAGGATGCCGTCCTCGTCGGCCCAGAGGGTGGCGCCGGGCGTGAACGTGACGCCGCCGAACTCGACCGTCACGTCGACCTCGCCCGCTCCGTCCTTGGCCGATTTCCGCGGATTGGAGCCCAGCGCCTTCACACCGAGATCCAGGGTGGCGATCACGGCGCGGTCCCGGATCACTCCATTGATCACGACGCCGGCCCAGCCCTGGTCCACCGCCGCGGCGGCAATCAGATCACCCATCAACGCTGATTCCAGCGATCCGCCGCCGTCGACCACCAGGACCGCTCCGTCGCCCGGGGAGTTGAGCAGCTGCTTGACGAGGGCGTTGTCCCGGTGGCAGCGCACGGTCCGTACGGGCCCGGTGAACCGAGCAAGGCCGCCGATGTCGCGGAACTGGAGGGAGCAGGATTGCAACGACTCGTCGGCGTCATAGAGATCGCACGTGGTGAACGGTGCCGTCATGGTCAGCGGATCTCGTTGCGCTGGGCGCCCAGGCCCTGAATCTCGGTCTCGAGGACGTCCCCGGCCTTCAGCCAGGGGCGGCGGCCGGCGTCGTTCCTCCGGCCCAGGGCGACTCCCGCGGGAGTGCCGGTCAGAATGAGGTCGCCCGGCAGCAGGGTGACCATGTCCGAGAGGTAGGAGACGAGTTGCTCCGGACCGAAGACCAGATCGCCGGTGGAATCCTCCTGCATGACCTCGCCATTGACCCGGGTGGTGATGGTGGCACCGTCGGGGAACTCGTCCGGGGTGACCAACCACGGGCCGATCGGCGTGGAGTTCTCCCAGATCTTGCCCTGTGTCCATTCGGTGGTGCGGCCCTGGTAGCCGCGGACAGAGACGTCATTGGAGACGGCGTAACCGGCGATGTGGCCGGCCGCCTCGGCCTCGGGGATTCGGCGGCCCGGCTCGCCGATGACGATGCACAACTCGCCCTCCCAATCGAGGCGGTGGTCCTCGGCGGGGACCTCGATGGGGTCCGTGGGTCCGGTCAGTGACTGGGCGAACTTGGTGAAGACCGTGGGGTACTCCGGCAGCTCCAGCCCGGTTTCCAGGATGTGATTGCGGTAGTTCAGCCCGATGCAGAAGACCTTGGTGGGGAAAGGGATTAGCGTGGCCGGCTCCAGGGCGGTGGCGTCCATGATCCGGGTGGGATCCTCGGCGGCCGCCTCCAGCGCGGCTTCCAAGAGTTCACTGCGGTCCTGCTCGGGCAGGGCGAGGAAATCGCCGACGTCGATCACGCCTTCCAGCTCGACCGCCCGGGTGGCGCGGCCGCCGTCGTCCTCCATCACGACGGCGGCCAAGGTCGCCCCCGGAGTCTCTGGGTCGGAATCGGGCAGTCGGAACGTGGAAAGCTTCATGCCCCATATCCCACCACACGTTAACGGCGGTCGGTTATCCTGCTCACAGCGGAGGAGGGGATTTCTCCGCCCATCACTCGACATCGAAGGGCGACCATCGTGTCTGACCAGAACCCTGCCCGAACATCCCGCCCCCGGTATTGGCGCCTCCTCGCCACCGCACTCAGCCTCGGTTTGCTGATTCCCGGGGCAGTGGTGTCTGCCCCGGCGTTCGCGGACTCGGAGAACGTCAACCCGCTGGACCAGTCCACAGAGTTCGACGATGACCTGCCCGTGCTGGACGATGCGGTGGTGGAATCACTGGAGGGCCTGGACTCGATCGACAAGCTGGATGCTCCCAGCGGTCACACCGAGGGCTCCAGTCGGTCCGATAGCGGTTCGGCAGCACCGGCGACCACGCACCTCGGCCCCTGCAAACAGGACTTCGTCGACGCCCCGCCGGATGGCATGTTCTACCGGGCGATCACGTGGATGGCTTGTGATGGTCTCACGGTCGGCTACACGGACGGGTCCTTCGGCAGAGCCCTGGAGATCACTCGCGGTGAGACCGCTCAGTTCCTGTACCGGATGTCCGGTGAGCACCACGACCCTGGAACGCAACGCGACTTCACTGACGTGAATCCGGGAGGTGCCGGCTTCACCGCCATCTCCTGGATGGAGGAGAACGGCTACACGGTGGGTCGCACCGACGGGTCCTTCGGCATCAATGACGAAATCACCCGCGGGGAGCTCGCCCAGTTCATGTACGGATTGTCTGGTGAGTCGGGACCGGCGCCGTCGACCTCGCCCTACAGCGACATGACCCCTGAATCCGGCTTCTATCGAGCGGCCGCCTGGTTGCACTCGACGAACCTCGTCGCCGGATACGCCGACGGGACGTTCCGGACGCGCCGGGACATCACTCGCGGCGAGACGGCTCAGTTCCTCTTCGCCCTGGAGAGCTACTTGCATGGCACGCCGGCTCCGCCGAGCACGCCGCCGAAACCTGCTGTGCCGCTGGCCTACCGCTACGTGGTCATCGCTGACGACGGGCTCAACGTGCGCACCGGGCCCGGCTCCAGCTATTCGCGCATCACCGCGCTGGCTCGCAACACCAAGGTCGTCATCACCGGCCGGAGCAGGTCCGTGGGCGGTGCCACGTGGCGTGAGATCACGGCAGGGTCGGTCAAGGGCTGGGTCCACGGCGGCTACTTGATGCGCGACTTCGAGGCCGGCAACGCGAAGTCGTCGCTGTCCAGGACGGGCTCGGTGCGCACCCCGAGCACCCGGAACGGCGTGACGAGATTGTCGGTCGACCATGAGTCGCAGCCCAATGGCTATTACTGTGGGCCGGCCTCCATCACGATCGCCCTGAGCGCTTTCGGCATCAACACCAATCAAGCGGCCATGGCCGAGCAGGCCCAGACGGACACCTCCGGCACGTGGCTGCACCAAGTGGCGCGAGTGATGGACTACAACGCCCCCGCCTCGGTCCGCTACACCGTCACGACGATTCCTGGCAGCAGCCAGAAAGCCTCGTACGACCAGCGCATCCAGTTCCGGGATGACATGGTTCGCTCGGTCAAGGCCGGTGTGCCGGGACTGGTCAACATCGCCGCCACTCCGGGCGAACAGGCGCCACTGCACCGCCAGAAGACGGAAGGCCGCTTCATCCTCCGCCACCACATGCCGGTGGTGGGCTATGACGAGAAGTCCAACGACCTGCTGGTTTCGGACCCCTGGACGAAGCCCTTCTGGGTGGACGCGTACAAGCTGGCGGACATGACCGTCACCCGTGGCTACGCCACGCTGAAGCGGTAAGTGTCACCTACCGTTCACGTTTCGGCCATCGGCGTCTCCTGCGTGGTGCCTACCATCGTGAGCGTCCCCGGAGCGGGACATCCGGCGTCCCACCTCCGGGACGCCATGGGAGAAGGAAACCGTCATGCCGACTATCCGCAGGACGACGACCGCACTGGTGCTCGCCGCAGTGCTGACCGCCACCGCCGCCATGCCGGCTGTTGCCAGTAACTCCGGCGCCAACACGGGCACATCGGCCGCCTCCGCCGCGGCAGGCAAACCGTCCCAGCCAGGTCAGCCGGGCAAGCCCGGTAAGCCAGGTCAGCCGGGCAAACCGTCCAAGCCCGGCAAGCCTGGCCAGTCCAAGCATGACGTCCGCTTCGCCACCTACAACGCCTCGCTGAATCGGGCCAGTGAAGGTCAACTCATGGCGGGTCTGTCCACACCGGAGAACGAACAGGCGCAGAACATCGCTGAGGTCATCCAAATCAATGACCCGGACGTCGTCCTGGTGAACGAGTTCGACTACGTTCCGGGCGGGGCCGCTGCGGAGGCGTTCCGGGACAACTACCTGGCGACCGGCCAGAACGGCCAGGACCCGGTCGACTACCCGTACTACTACACAGCTCCGGTCAACACCGGTGTCCCGTCCGGTCTGGATCTCAATCAAGACGGCACGGTCGGTGGGCCGGATGACGCCTGGGGTTTCGGTGAGTTCCCCGGGCAGTACGGCATGGTGGTGTATTCGAAGTACCCGATCGACACCGTTGCCGTTCGCACGTTCCAGAACTTCCGGTGGCAGGACATGCCGGACAACGAGATGCCGGAGGACTACTACACGGACGAGCAGGAGCAGCTGCTGCCGTTGTCCTCCAAGTCCCACTGGGACGTCCCCGTGCAGGTGGGCAACAAGACCGTCCACGTCCTGGCCGCGCATCCGACACCCCCGAGCTTCGACGGCCCCGAGGACCGCAACGGCCGCAAGAACAACGACGAGATCCGGTTCTGGTCCGACTACGTCTCCGGTGGCACCACCGCGTCCTACATCTACGACGACGCCGGCCAGACCGGCGGTCTGCCCGCCGGCGAGCGATTCGTCGTGCTGGGCGACTACAACTCCGACCCCAACGACGGCGACTCCTACCCGGGCACGATCGAGCAGTTGCTGGACAACCCTCGCGTCAACGACCCGCTGCCGGAGTCCGAGGGCGGCGTCGAGGCGGCCGCCCGCCAGGGTGGGCTGAACGCCGAGCACGTCTCGGACCCGCGGTATGACACTGCCGACTTCACCGACGACCCGGGGCCGGGAAACCTGCGCGCCGACTACGTGCTGCCGTCCGACAACATGCCCCTGCGGGACTCCGGGATCTTCTGGCCGACTCCGGGTGAGCCCGGTTCTGAGCTGACCGGCGAGTACCCCTTCCCGACGTCGGACCACCGGTTGGTCTGGGTGGATGTGAAGGTTCCCGGCCGCCGCTGACGCCGGCTCGGTCTGGGCCTGGACGGACATCCAGGTGACAATGGGGAGCATGTATCGACCGATCGACCTCCAGAGTCCGCTCGTGGCCCAATGGACCGGCATCCTCTTGCTGGTGGCCGGACTGGCCGTGATCGCCCACGGGATGTGGCGGCGCCGTCGTTACCAGCAGCATCGGGACCTCGAGGACGCGCGATACGCGGGTCCAGACCGACTGAAGGACTCCGTGCGAGAGATCCTGGCCGGCGTCGGGGTGGCGGTGATTGGGCTCGGCGCCGTGGCTTATGCGATCTTCGGCACCCTGAATCGGGAAGAGGCCATCCAGGACAACGTGGCCCAGAAGTACGGCGTGGAATCGGTGGACGGGAAGCAATGGGAGGGGAACGGCCTGCGTGCGGACGTGACCATGCCGGACGGAACCGTGCACCAGGATGTCCTGATCACCTTCGAGGAGTCGGGTGAGCCGGAGATCAGCGGTGACCTGAACGGCAACCCCGGCCAATAGCCCCGGTCCTTTGCTACCGTGCACCCCGTGACCAGTCCGCAGAGAGTTCCCGCGTCCACCTACCGTCTGCAGCTCACGGCCGACTTCACCCTCGACGACGCCCGAGCCGTGCTGCCCTACCTCCGGGACCTCGGGATCGACTGGCTGTACCTCTCGCCGATGCTCGGCGCCGAGGAAGGATCGACGCACGGCTACGACGTCGTGGACCCCACCCAGGTGGACGACTCCCGCGGCGGCGAGACCGGACTCAACGAACTGGCCGAGGCGGTCCACGAGGCGGGGGGCGGCATCCTCGCGGACATCGTGCCGAACCACGTGGGCGTGGCCACGCCGAAGGACAACGCGTGGTGGTGGGATGTGCTCAAGTACGGCAGCGCATCCAAGTACGCCATGGCCTTCGACATCGACTGGGCCGCCGGCGACGGCCGCATCTGGTTGCCCGTGTTGGGGGACGGCACCGAGGAGGACCCGGCGGCGGAGCTGTCCAAACTGCGGATTGTGGACGGTGAACTGCACTACTACGACAACGTCTACCCGCTGGCCCCGGGCACCGAGGAGGCGGCCAGAGCGGCTGTGGAGACCGCTGCCGGGGACGCCGCCGGGGCCAGTGCCGGCGAGGAGGAGGCCGTGGCTCGCGCGGCCCATGATCGGCAGAATTACCGGCTCATCCCGTGGCGCGAGGCCGACGAGAACCTCAACTACCGTCGCTTCTTCGCCGTGAACTCCTTGGCTGGAGTGCGCGTGGAGGTCCCTCGGGTCTTCGCCGAGACCCACCGCGAGATCCTGTCCTGGGTTCGCGAGGGGCTCGTGGACGGGCTCCGCGTGGACCACCCCGACGGACTGGCCGACCCCGGAGGCTACTTCGAGAACCTGCGCCAGGCCACCGGCGGTCTCTATGTGCTGGGGGAGAAGATCCTCGAGCCCGGTGAGCGACTGCCCGCCACGTGGGCCGTGGAGGGCACCACCGGATACGACGCCCTGGGTGAGGTCGACCGCGTGCTCACGGATCCCGCCGGCGCCCCCGAGCTGGATGCCGTCGCCGCCCGCTTGGGTGGCTGGGGCGAATCCGGAAGCCTCGATGCCGAGGCCGTCTGGGCGGAGATGATCCACGGGACCAAGCGCGCCGTGGCCGATGAGATGCTGCGAGCCGAGGTCGAGCGGCTGGTCCGGCTGGTCCCGGCGATGGAGGAGTCCGGTGAACAGCGGATGGCGGACGCCTTCGCCGAGCTCCTCGCCTGCTTCCCCGTCTACCGTTCGTACCTGCCGACCGGGCGCAACCATCTCGACGACGCCGCCTCCGAGGCCGTCCGGCGTCGCCCCGATCTGGCCGACGTGGTTGAAACACTGTTGCCGCTGCTGGCCGATCCGGATCACCCCGTGGCCGAACGCTTCCAGCAGACCTCCGGGATGGTGATGGCCAAGGGCGTCGAGGACACCGCCTTCTATCGGTACACGCGTCTGGCGTCGCTGAACGAGGTGGGCGGGGACCCGTCGTCGTTCGCTGTGGATCTGGCCGCCTTTCACGACCTGCAGGCCGACCGGCAAGCGCGCATGCCGCACACCATGACCACGCTGTCCACGCATGACACCAAGCGCAGCGAGGACGTCCGCGCCCGGATCGATGTGCTCTCCGAGATCCCGGGGGAGTGGATTGAGGCGCTGGAGACCCTGATGAGTTTGGCCCCACTCGGCGACGGTCCGTTCGAGAAACTGTTGTGGGAGAGCATCGTCGGCGCGTGGCCGGTGGACGGCACACCACTCGAGACGCAGCGACTGGCGGACTATGCGCTCAAGGCTGCCCGGGAGGCCGGCACCCGAACCACCTGGACCGAACAGAACGAGGAGTTCGAGGCCGCGCTGAACGAGCTGGCTGAGCGAGCCACCGGCACCGGCGATTTGCGCGATGCCGTGCAAGCCGTCGCGGACCGGATCGCCGTTCCCGGCGTCAGCAATCAGGTCGCGATGAAGCTGATCCAGTTGACCCTTCCGGGTGTGCCGGACGTCTACCAGGGCACGGAGATCCCCTTCCCGTCCCTGGTGGACCCGGACAATCGCCGGCCGGTCGATTTCCGTGAGCGTGTGGACCTGTTGGCGCGGCTCGACGACGGTTGGGAGCCCGAGTTCCCGGTCCCGAGTGAGCCCGACGATCCACTGGACCGTGCGGCGCTGGCCGAGTACGCCAGTGGCCTGAAACTCCTGGTCACCTCCCGCGCTCTGCGGGCACGCCGCGAGCACCCGGAGTGGTTCACCCGCTATCAGGAACTCGATGTCCTGGGTGAGGCCGCCGACCACGTCGTTGCCTATACCCGCGGCGGCGCCATCACCCTGGCCACACGATGGCCCCTGGGACTGGAGGACGAGGGCAGCTGGGGCGAGACCGCGGTGGTGCTCCCGCGTCAGACCATGGTGGACCTGTTGACCGGACGCCGGTTCGGTGGGGGCTTCACCGACGGCACCACCCGGCTGGGCGAGATCTTCGAGCACCACCCGGTGGCCCTCCTCGTGCCGGAAGAAGGGAACTCGCTGTGATGACCCCGCAACTGGATCCGTCGGCCGGTGATGGAACGGCCAGAAGCGTGGCCCGCGATCTGCCCCTGTCCGTGTGGGCGCCGTCAGCACAGTCCGTCGAGTTGGCCGTGACGTCCTCCGAGCCGGGTGCGCGTCATGACGCCGAGGACCCCTGGTCCGGGGCTGACACCTTCCCCCTGGAACAGCACGACGGCGGATGGTGGGCCCCGCCGGCCGAGGTGCTGTCCCGTTTGCCCTCACCGTTCGGCTACGGCTATGTGCTCGACGGCGAGGGGCCGTTCCCGGACCCGCGCTCGCGGTGGCAGCCGGACACCGTGCACGGGCCCTCGCGGCGGATCGACCTCGCCGCCTACGACTGGCAGGACCATGACTGGTCGGGGCGCGAACTGCGCGGTGCGGCGATCTACGAGTTGCACGTGGGCACCTTCACGGAGGAGGGGACCCTGGAGGCCGCCGCGCGGAAACTGGACCATCTCGTCGCGCTCGGCGTGACTCACGTGGAACTGCTCCCCATGAACTCCTTCGGGGGGGCCCGGAACTGGGGGTACGACGGCGTCGGCTGGTATGCCGTGGATGAGTCCTATGGTGGCCCCCGGGCGTATCAGCGCTTCGTCGACGCCTGCCACGGAGCCGGACTCGCCGTGATTCAGGACGTGGTCTACAACCATCTCGGGCCCTCCGGGAACTATCTGCCGAAGTTCGGGCCGTACCTGACGGAACAGTCCACCGGGTGGGGCAGCGGCCTGAACCTGGACGGCCCGGAGTCCGACGAGGTCCGCCGCTACATCCTGGACAACGTCCGCCTGTGGTTCAGGGACTACCACGTGGACGGTCTGCGACTGGATGCCGTCCACGCGCTGCATGACACCCGGGCCGTGCACGTGCTGGAGGAGATGTCCGCCGAGACCGATGACCTCTCCACTCAGCTCGGCCGGCCCCTGGTGCTGATCGCTGAGTCGGACCGGAACGATCCGCGGATGATCACAGCCCGGGATGAGGGTGGTGCCGGCGGCTACGGCCTCACCGGACAGTGGTCCGATGACTTCCACCACGCCGTGCACGTGGCCCTGACCGGAGAGACCGACGGCTATTACGCCGACTTCGAGTCGCTGTCCGCCCTGGCCAAGGTGCTCAACCACGGTTTCTTCCACGACGGAACCTATTCCTCCTTCCGCCAGCGTCACCACGGTCGCCCCCTCGGAGAGCACACCCCGGCCGAAGCGCTGGTGGTCTGCACCCAGAATCACGACCAGGTCGGCAACCGTGCCGCCGGTGACCGGCTGACGGCCACCCTGGACGAGGGGCAACTGGCCATCGGCGCCGCACTGCTGTTGGCCGGCCCGTTCACCCCGATGCTCTTCATGGGCGAGGAATGGGCGGCCTCCACGCCGTGGCAGTTCTTCACCGCCCACCGGGAGCCGGAACTGGCCGAGGCCGTGACCGAGGGCCGGCGTCGGGAATTCGAGCGGATGGCTTGGAACCATGACGAGGTGCCCGATCCCCAAGCCCCGGAGACCAGGCAGAACTCGGTGCTGCGCTGGGACGAAGCCGCGAGCGGGCGGCACGCGCGGGTTCTCGCGTTGTACCGCGCTCTGACCCGGCTGCGCGCCGAGCGTCCTGAGCTGACGGACCCGGACCGAACCACCACGCGGGCGTGGACGGACGATGGCCGAGGCTATCTGCGCCTGGATCGTGGAGTGTCGACCGACGGCAGCCGCGGAACCGTGGTGTTGCTGGCCGCCTTGGGTGACGAACCGATGCCGATTCCGGCGCTGCGAGGCTACCGACTCCTCGCCGGGCACGGACCCGAGGGGCCGATCGAGTCCCTGCCCGACGACGGTCTGGTTCCCGCGCACGCCTTTGTGCTGCTGGGCACGGTCTGACGTCGGTCGGTTCGGGGTAGGTCAAGATTCATCCAACTGTAAAATCCGGACCGCTTTCAGTCGTCGAGGAATTCGGACGGGATGTCTCGTGCCGTGTGCAGCACCCGATGGACTCGGACCACATCGGAGTCGTCTGTGTAGAAGACCAGGTACGGGAACCTGCGCAGGGCCATTGCGCGCAGTTCGGGCAGGTCCACTGCGGAGGCCAGGCGGGTCGAGCCTAGCTGTGGATGCTCACCGATGAGGACCTTGGTGTCTTCCAGGGAATCGACGAAGGCCAACGCCGCGGTGGTGACACCTTGTCCGAGGTAGTGCTCGATGGCTGTGGCGATATCCTCGTCAGCACGCCGAGTGGTCACGACCCGGCGGGTGCTCACGCGGCGCTAGAGGGCCGTATCCGTTCACGCATCCGCTGGAAGTACGCCTGATCCAATTCTGAACCTGGCCCGGAACCCATGCCATCGACCAGCAGGGCACGCAGCTGCGTGCGCGCCTGTTCTCGCCGGATCAAGTCACGGATGAACTCACTGCTGGTCCCATAGCTACGTTCCTCGACCTGCGCCTCGACGAATTCCTTCAGACCGTCGGGGAGGGATACGTTCATCGTCGCCATAGAACCATAGTATGCATATTGGCAAAGCTTGTCATGTGTCCGGAGCAGCCGATTCCGGCCAGCCTTCCTACTGGCCAGGGCCCCGCGGTGTGGACTCCGGGTCCACGGCTCGGAGCATCGTGGTGGTCGGGTGCAGGATCACCGCGTCCTCGTCCCGGCGCTGCGGCAGCACTGTCTCGAGGTAGGACTGCAGCGCCTCGGTCAGTGGAACGGAGCGCGACTGGTTCTCGGAGAGGTACCAGCGGTGTTCGAGCAGCTGGTGCATGACCTCCGCCGGCTCGAGCTTGCCCGACAGTTCGGGCGGAATCGACCGGGCCACCGGGTCGAAGACGTCCACCACCCACCGGTTGGCCGCCTCGTGCTCGTCCATATCCGGGTGGTTCACGGTGCGGTACTCGTCGATGTCCCGCAACAGTCTCCGAGCCTGGTTCTCCTGGACGTCCAGTCCCGTCAACCCCAACAACCGGCGATGGTGGTGGCCCGGATCCACGACCTTGGGCTGCAGTACCAGCTCCGATCCGTCCTCGGTGGTCCGGATGGAGTACTCCTCCACGTCGAACCCCAGGGCGTTGAGGCGCCGGATCCGCTCCTCCACCCGCCAGCGCTCGCCGGGGCGGAAGGACATGTCCCCGGTGAGCTCTTCCCAGAGCCGGCGGTAGGTGTCGATGATCAGTTGCGAGGTGGCCACGGGATCCACGTCGGGATCCACCAGCCCCCCGCTCATGAGGTCCATCAGCTCACCCGCGATGTTCACCCGGGCGATGTCCAGATCGTGTTCCCGCTGACCACGGGAGAGCGAGGGATGCAGTTCCCCGGTCTCGGCATCGACCAGATAGGCCGCGAACGCCCCGGCATCGCGACGGAACAGGGTGTTGGACAGGGAGACATCGCCCCAATAGAAGCCGACCAGATGCAGTTCGACGAGCAACAGGGCCAGGGCATCGATGAGCCGGGTCAGGGTGTCTCGGTGCAACCGACGCGAGAACACCGCGCGGTACGGCAGCGAGAACCGCAGGTGGCGGGTCACTAGTACGGTCGGCAGGGGCTCGCCGTCGGGATCGGTGCGGCCGGCGACCACGGCCACCGGCTCCACGCAGCGGATGTCTCGCCGTTCGAGCCGGCGCAACAGCTGGTACTCGCGGCGGGCGTTGGTCTCCGTGGTCTCCTTGACTGCCACGACGGAGTCCGCAAGATGCGCGAACCGGACCACGTGCCGGGACAGTCCTCGGGGCAGGGCCGCGAGGGTGTGCTCCGGCCAGTCCTCCAGTGGCACGTCCCAGGGCAGGGCCACCAGTTCCGCCGTGCCCAGCGGAGTGGAGGAGACCACGGCGGTGGTGATGTCCAGCCCGGAACGCGGTGACATGTCTCCTCCCAAAGCGTCAGTGGGTGCCAATCTCTGTGTCGGCAGTGTCCTCCACGAGCCGTCCCGAGTCCAGTCGCAACAGTCGATCGGCGACGGTGGCCACCGGTCCCGGCCGAGAAGTGGCGTAGAGAGTCGTCACGGAGAGCGTGCGCGCCAAGGTCCGGATCAGTTCCGCGGTCGGGTCCTTCAAGTCCTGCGGCAACGATGCCAAAGGGTCGTCCATCAACAGCACCGCGGGACGCCGGACGACGGCGCGGGCCAAGGCGACCTGTTGGCGCTGCGGGCCGGAGAGTTCGGCCGGGCTCCGCTGAAGATGGTCCTCGAGGTCCAGCAAGCGAGCCGCCTCACGCACCCGGTCCAGTCGCTCGGCCTCCGAGACGCCCGCCACCCGCAGGGCGAAGCTCATGTTGTCCTGCACGCTCATGTGGGGGTAGAGCGCATAGTTCTGAAAGACCAGCACGGCATCGCGGTCCTGCGGCGAGAGTCCCGTGACGTCCACACCGCCGATCAACACGTTCCCGGATGCGGGCGTCTCCTGTCCGGCCACGACCCGCAGTACGGTCGACTTTCCGCTGCGTACGGAGCCCTCGATCACCACGAACTCGCCGTTCTCCGCACGCAAATCCAACCCGCTCAGGGCCGGTGCGGCGGACGAGGGATAACGCACGGTGATGTCTCGCAGGACTACCGACGCCATCGGGCCACCGCCTGCAGCACGGCAGCCAACTGCGCGGGCCCGGCAATCCGGAACCGGGCCGCCGTCGGACCCGGACCGACCTTGAGGGAGACATCCGTGTCCGGGTCCAGCCGCTCAAAACCCCGCTCATCCGTCACATCGTCGCCGGCGAACAACACGGCGTCGGCGTGGGTGCTCTGCCGCAACAGATCCAGGCCCTGGCCCTTGTCCGCCCGCACCACGGACACCTCCAGCACATCCTTGCCGTGCCCCACGTGGATTCCGGCCACGTCCTGCAGGGCGGCCTCCGCCTCCGCCACGGCCTGCCGTTTCGCCTCGGCAGTCTGCGCCAGCCGCACCTGCAGCACCCGGCCGGCCGGCTTGTGCTCCACCCACGAGTCCGGATACTTCGCCGCGATCGGCTCCAGAATCGTCCCGACGGCGTCCAGCGCCCGGGCCTGTTCCGCGTCCAGTTCCAGCGGCGGGGCCTGTGGACCCAGGCGGCGCTCCGCCCCGTGGGAGCCGATGAGCAGCGTTGACTCCGGGGGAGTGGCGACGGCCAGCAGAGAGTTCATCGCCCGCCCGGACACCAGCGCGGTGTGCACTCCCGGCACCTCGGACAGGGCCTCGAGGGCCTCGGCGTTGGCCGGCACGGGCCGGGCGTTCTCGGCCCGGTCGACGAGTTCGGACATGACGCCGTCGAAGTCCAGCGCCACCAGGATCGTCTCCCGCGCCGCGAACTCGCGCAGCGCTGTGGTGAGTTCGTCGCGCAGGTCGTCGGCCACCTCGTCATCGGAGCCCGCGACCGTCACTGCGAGTCCTCCGCAGCGTCCGCCGCCTCGTGATCGCGGCGCTCGCGGTCGTCGTCGGTGTCCATGAAGGCCGTGTTTCCCTGCTCCGATTCCTCGATCTCATTCCGGGTGCGGCCGGCGGTCTCGCCGTCCAGCCGGTTGAGGAAGTCCCGGGACCACCGGTTGACGTCGTGGGTGATGATTTGGCGGTGCATGGACTTCATCCGCCGACGAGCCTCCCGTGGGTCCATCTCGATGGCCTCCATGATGGCGTCCTTGAGGCCATCGATGTCGTGCGGGTTGACCAGCAGGGCCCGGCGGAGTTGATCGGCGGCGCCGGCGAACTCGGAGAGGACGAGGACACCGCCCCACCCGCCGCGGACCGCGACGTACTCCTTGGCCACCAGGTTCATGCCATCGCGCAGGGCCGTCACGAGCATGACGTCGGCGGCCAAGTAGAGGGCGACCATCTCCTCCACCGGATACGAATGGTGCAGGTAGCGGATGGCGCTGTGGCCCATGGTGTCGAAGGTGCCGTTGACGCGGCCGACGTCCAGCTCGATCTCGTCGCGCAGCTCGCGGTAGGAGTCGACGCCCTCGCGAGAGGGGCTCGCCACCTGGACCAGACATGCCTGGTCCACGGTGAGCCGGCGATCCTCCAGCAGCTCCGAGAAGGCCTTGATGCGGTGGCGGATTCCCTTGGTGTAGTCGAGGCGGTCCACGCCCAACAGGATGGTCTGGGGATTCCCGAGGTCGGAGCGGATCTGCCGGGCCCGGGCCTGGACGTCCGGGTTCTGGGCCAGTTCCGTGATGGTCTCGACGTCGATGGAGATCGGGAAGGCCTCCGTCCGCACGGTGCGGAAGCCGCCGTCGTTCTCGCGGACCTGCAAAACGCCGGAGCGAGCCGTGCCGCCCAAGAGCCGGCGAACGGCCCGCTGGAAATTGGCGACGTCGCTGGTGCGCTGGAACCCGATGAGGTCCGCCCCGAGCAGTCCTTCCAAGACGGCCCGGCGCCAGGGCAACTGCGCGAAGATCTCGACGGAGGGAAACGGGATGTGGTTGAAGTAGCCGATCTTCAGGTCCGGGCGCAGCCGGCGCAGAATCCTCGGGACCAGCTGTAGTTGGTAATCCTGGATCCAGACGGTCGCGCCGGTGGAGGCGGTGGCCGCGGCCGCGCGGGCGAAGCGGGCATTGACGTGCTGGTATGTCTCCCACCATTGACGGTGGAACTCCGGCCGGGCGATCACATCGTGGTACAGCGGCCAGAGGGTGGCGTTGGAGAATCCCTCGTAATACTTCTCGATGTCCTCTTCGGACAGTGTCACCGGGACCAGATGCATGCCGTCATGGTCGAACGGCTCCAGCGTCTCGTCGGCCGCGCCGTTCCAGCCGACCCAGGCGCCCTCTTCTCGCGCCATGATGGGCGCGAGGGCGGTGACCAGCCCACCGGGCGAACGCCGCCACGAGGAGTTGCCGTCGTCGTCGACCACTCGGTCCACGGCGAGCCGGTTGGAGACCACCACGAGGTCGTAATGGCCGGGTTTCGGCGGATGGTCAACGAATCTCTCGACGAACGGTGCTGTCCCGGTAATGGTGCCGGTGGCGGTAGTCACTGCGGATCTCCTTGTCCCAACGGGTTCGCCCGTGCTCGGGCATGGCGAACCGGGCGCCGGACGGACCGGCGGCCCTGTGCTGAGCCTATCGTTCACTGAGGTCGAACAGGGCAGTGTGCCTTCTCTCGTGACGGTCCATGGCGGGGGGATGAGCCGTCTCTCAGAATCGGCCGGTAGGCTGGCCCCGGCCCGGAGAAGGTATGTGGGGGATACCGGTCACCGGCACGGAACTTGACCGCACCCCCGGCGATAGGCAGGACTATGGCGACCAACAACAAGCAGACCAAAGCCGAACGACAGCAGAGTGCGCGTGAGAAGGCGCGCCAGATGCAAGAGGATCAACGACGCCAGGAGAAGCGCCGCTCTCTGATGGTGCGCTGGGGTGTGGTCATCGGCGTCGTGGTGGTGGTCGCCGTGGTGGTCGGTGTCATCTTCATGAACTCGTCCCGGTCCATTCCCGACGCCGGCCCCGCGCCGAGCCCGGGCAACGCCCAGGGTGGCATCACGTTGACCTCCACCACGGAACTCGCTCCCGGCGATGAGGGGCTCGGCGAGGTCGACGCCAGCAAGGTCGAGGTCTCCGAGTCGAGCGGCCAGCCGCCGGAGACCATTCCCGGTGCTGAGGCCCGACCCGAGGGAGAACCGGCGCAGATCATCATCTATGCCGACGCGAACTGCGTGCACTGCCACGAGTTCGAAGCGCAGAACGCCGATCAACTGAACCAGTGGCTGGATGCCGGCGAGGTCACCGTGGAGTACCGGATGCTCGACTTCCTGGACAACCCCGCCACCGGCAACTACTCCTCCCGAGCGGCCAACGCCAGCCTGTGCATGGCGGAGAACTCCCCGGAGAACTACAACTCCTTCCTGGAGCAGATCTTCGCTTCGTACGCTGAGCACCAGGGCGAGGGCATGAGCGATGACGAACTCCAGCAACTGGCCTCGGGCATGGGTGCGGACATCGGCTCGTGCATGGACGGCAACGAATACCGCCCGTACGTGAAGTACACCGGCGCTAAAGCGCGCGAAGCCGGCATCCCGGGTACGCCGTCGGTGTGGGTCCAGGGCCAGGAATGGTCCACCAACGCCGAATCGGGTCAGAGCTTCACCGAGTGGGCTCAGGGTGTGATCGACGAGTCCTGATCAGCATCCGCTACCCTTGAAGGGCCGGTTTCCCGTTTTCTCCTCGCGGAGATGATGGGGCCGGCCCTTTCCGCCTCCTTAGCTCAGCTGGCCAGAGCAGCTGTCTTGTAAACAGCAGGTCGCCGGTTCGAATCCGGCAGGGGGCTCAAATACGGCAGTTGACTAGGCGTTTCCCGAAAATGTGTTTGCGGTCCTCCTGGTCCGGTGTTCCGACCGCCGAACAACAGATTCTGGGATCAGAGGTTGACCAACATCGACTGAAAGAACCTCATGAAAAAACTGATGACGATGTTGGCCACCGCCGGAATCGTCCTGCCGACGGGGCTGGCGCTATCCGGTTGCACCTCATCTCCGGACACTCCGGAACTTGACCGCCTGACCGAGGCGTCCGATGTCATCGTCGTGGCGACCGTCAATGCCATCGAAGGTCTCGGTACACAGAATCAGGACACGGGAAAGAAAGAGATCCAGTACCTGTATTTGGTTGAGGTCAGCGAGGTCCTCTCCGGGTCCGGTCCCGCCTCCGGAGACCGCTTCGAGATCCAGGCACTGCACAGCGTCGAGGACGAAGTCGTCAGCACTGACAGGCTGAAACGTGGTCATGAGGCCATCTGGTTTATCGACGACACCGGGACGGTGGTGGGCGAAGGCTACTCCTTGGCCGATCCAGAAGGAGCCATCGAGATCCAGACCGATACCGGGGAGTTCGAGAGCGGTGACACCGCCCTCCACCAAGAGTTGGAGAAACTGGGCGGCTCCGAGGAGATCATTGCTGCAGTTCGCGGGGCCGGGGAATCGGGATGACATCGGAGAACGACGGTGGCGGCCGGCATGTGCTCGTGGTGACTCGAGCGTGACGAATCGATTCCTCAACAGCAGGTCGCCGGTTCGAATCCGGCAGGGGGCTCCACGAAACCTTGGTGCATACTGGGAGTGAGAGGACGTGCGCGGGGTCACAGCCGTGGGGAAGACGTCCTGCCATCTCTCCGGAGGATCACTGTGCCTGCCATCATGTCGTCATCATCGTCTGCTGCCCGCCCCGGCCCCCTCGCTGCCGGCCCTGTTCTGGCCAACCGGAAGAGGCCGTGGAGCCGGGCCCTAGCGCTGGGACTGGCCGCCGCTCTGGCCGTGATCGCCGCGCCCGTGGTGTCCGCGGGGCCCGCAGCCGCCACCCAGAGCTACTGCGGTCGCGAGGATTTCACGGATGTCCCTCCGGGATCCGGTTTCTATGGAGACGTCTCCTGGATGGCCTGTACCGGCATCACCGTCGGTTATGCGGACGGGACGTTCCAGCGCGGTCGCGATATCACCCGCGGTGAGATCGCCGCGTTCTTGTACCGCCAAGTCGATCCCGAGTACTCCCCGGACCGTCAGCGGGACTTCTCGGACGTCAATCCTGGCGGCGCCTACTTCGATGCCATCTCCTGGATGGTTGACGAGGGCATCACCGTGGGTCGCACCGACGGAACATTCGGGCCGCAGGAGCCCGTCAGCCGTGGTGAACTGACGGCCTTCCTGTACCGCATGGGCGCAGACGAGTTCACGCCCCCGGCGGCCAGTCCGTTCAGCGATCTGACTCCGGCGTCGGCCAACTATCGCTCGATCACCTGGGCTTCGGCCCGAGGGATCACCGTCGGCTACGCGGATGAGACCTTCCGCCAGTCGCGGTCCATCAACCGCGGTGAGGCGTCGGCGTTCTTGCACCGAGCCGATGGTGACGTGCTCGGTGACCGTGTGCCGACGTCGTTCACGGCCTGGGGCTCGGGTTGGGGCCACGGCGTGGGGATGAGTCAGTACGGCGCCCGGGCGTTGGCGGTCGGCGGAAGCTCCGCCGAACAGATCCTGGGCTATTACTACAGCCCCGCCAAGGTCGCGCACCAGGGAACGTTCGCGGACGCGGACATTCGCGTGCAATTGCACACCACCGCCTCTACTACCCTTGACGGCAGCCGCCGCGTCCGCGTGGACGGAGTGGGCACCACCTCCGGCGCCGTGAAGCTCGCCGTGCAGGGCAACCAGGTGGACGTGACCCTCAACGGATCCACCCAGACCGTCTCCCGAGCCGTCGTCGAATGGGAAGGCACCCGCCACTGGAAGGGCAACGGTGGTTCCACGATCACGGTTCCGGACGCCAACGGCGGGCGCAGTCCTCTCGAGCTCCGCCACGGCCGGCTGGTGGTCTCGGTGCGCGACGGAAAGCTCAACATCACCAACACGGTGCGGATGAATGACGAATACCTCTACGGCGTGGCCGAGATGCCCTCAGCCTGGCCGTCAGAGGCCTTGAAGTCTCAGGTGATCGCCAGCCGTACGTACGCGATTCGGAACATGGTGGGAGGGGTCAAGGCCAACTGCGATTGCCACGTCACGGATGAAGTCTCGTCGCAGAAGTTCACCGGGTGGGCCAAGGAGAACGAGACGGTCGAGGGCACGAATTGGGGCCTGCGCTGGAAGGCCGCCGTGGACGCCACCATCAGCCGCCAGACGAACGGGGCGCCGGGGTCCGCGGACAGCCTCTGGTACAACCACTCGATCATTGACGCGACCTATTTCTCCTCCAGCGGAGGTCACACCCGCTGGGCGGAGGACGTGTGGTCCAACCCGGTGGCGTACCTGACCGGACGGCCGGACCCGTACAGCCTTGCAGAGGCCGCTCGTAACCCGAACGCGTCCTGGTCCAAGACCGTCAGCCAGGCGGAGATGGCGAAGGCCTTCGGACTGAAGGACGTGGTGGCGCTGGAAGTCACCCCGGACCGGGACCGGACCGCCAAGTACATCACCGCCACCGCGCGTGACGGTTCCACGTCCCGGTTGACCGGGAACCAGTTCCGTTCCAAGGTCGCCACCCTGTCCGCCTGGATCTTCGCGGTGGACCGCAACTGATCCGCAGTTCTCAGCGAAGGGGGCGATGAAGCCCATGATCCTCTGTGCCCTGGACATGATGGTCCCCACCCACCAGTCGACGGGGATGTGGCGCCATCCGGAGGCGGACGCCGAGCAGTACCGGGATCTGGGATTCTGGATTCAGCACGCGCAACTGCTCGAGGGCGCCGGCTTCGATGCCCTCTTCTTTGCCGATGTGGCCGGGGTCTACGACGTCTTCGACGGTTCTGGTCGCACGGCGATCCGCTCCGGCATGCAGTACCCGATGCTCGATCCTCTTCTGGCCGTCAGCGCCCTGGCCGCGGCCACCACGTCGCTGGGGTTCGGGGTCACCGCCTCGGTCAGTTACGAGCAGCCATACCTGCTGGCCCGGAAGTTCGCCACTCTCGACCATCTCACCGGTGGGCGAATCGCGTGGAACATCGTGACGAGCTACCAGCAGTCCGCGATGGCCAACCTCGGGGCCGCCGGCCAGCTGCCGCACGATCAGCGCTATGACCGGGCCGACGAGTTCCTGGACGTCACCTACCGGCTGTGGGAAGGCACGTTCGCCCCGGGTGCCCTGGTCTCGGATGCGGAGACCAACACCTACCTGGATCCGGACCGTGTACACGACGCCGGCCACGCCGGAAGATACTTCACCGTCCCCGGCCCGGGGCTGACCTTCCCGGGCCCCCAGCGCACACCGTTCCTGTTCCAGGCCGGGTCGTCACCGCGCGGCTTGGATTTCGCCGTGAAGCATGCCGAGGCGCTGTTCTTCTCCGGCACGAGTCCCGAGAACGTCCGTCAACTGACCGAGGGTGTCCGCGAGCGACTGGCAGCGAGCGGCCGACCGGCCGAGACCCTCAGGACCATCACCTCGGTCACGGTCATCACCGGTGCCACGGACGACGAGGCCCGTCAGCGCTATGAGGACTATGCCGCCTGCGTGGACGAGGGGGCCGCCTTGTCGCTGTTCGCGGGGTGGACCGGGCTGGATCTGGCGGCCTACTCCCCGGACGACGTGCTCGAACACGTCGACATCGAGGGAAACCGCTCCGCCTTGCAGTCCTTCACGACGATGGACCCGGACCGCGCCTGGACCATCCGGGACCTGGCCACCTTCATGGCCATCGGTGCCCGCGGGCCGGTGATCGTCGGTTCGGGAGCCACCGTGGCCGACGAGCTGGAGCGCTGGATGGAGGTGGCCGGCGTCGACGGTTTCAATGTGGACCACGCGCTGCGGGGGCCGGACCTGGCTGCCTTTGCCCGTCACGTCAGCCCCGAACTGCGCCGGCGCGGACTGATCCCGGCCACGCCAGGGGCGTTTGAAGCGCCGGCCACCAGGACGCTCCGCGGCCGATTGCTGGGCACGGACACTCTTCCCGCCGGTCACTACGGGGCCCAGTTCCGGCGCTAGCCGATCCGCTTCCCCCCCTTTGCATCTGGAGGTCAAAAGTGCACCGTTTCCACGCCGAATCCCTCTGTGTCAACCTCGGTGTGAGCCACCGCTGGGGTGGCACAGAGGGAGGTAGTCATGGTGGGTTTC